>JBMFPI010000494.1:0-554 GCA_049969195.1 Armatimonadota bacterium | reverse complement strand
CGTTTCCGCGGGGGCGGACTGGGTGGTGACAAGCCTCGATCAGATCAATCCGGATGACGTATGACAAGCGTGCTCTGATTGACCCAGTTTCCGCCGGTTTGGAGGCACGGTTTTACTATGCTGCCGGAACGGTTCTGACGCACCAACCCCGCAAGTCTGCAGGGCGCTATATTCCCGAAGCATACACAGGAAGTTTATCACCCTCACCCTGCCCTCTCCCATCGAGGGAGAGGGGGTTCTAAGATGGGACACGCTCCCGTAGACGGAGAGGGCGTTCTATCTCCGGATAGGCGGGCTACCGATTAGCCGGGGTACGTTACCCCGGTTCTGAGTTTCGGCGGCATGTTGCCAGTACGCCGAACCGCGAGAGTGTCCGCTCAGTATCAGTTAAGTCTCGAAGCTGTAAACGCGCAGCACCAGGTCATCCTGAACCCAATTCAGGATCCGTCTAGTCGGTCCCGGATGCCGAAACAGGTTCGGCATGACGTGATTCTTGCGGAACAGAAATGTCGCTGCCGCCAACGCCGGAGTCGTGGATTCTGCGGGCTAGAGCC
>JBMFPI010000493.1:0-575 GCA_049969195.1 Armatimonadota bacterium | reverse complement strand
GTGGACCTGGAACAGCTTCCCCTCGCCGGCGATCAGGGCCGCAGCCTCGGCCGGGCTTTCCCCTGCGACAAGACTGTGACCGATGTCGATTGTCGCGCCGACGTTAGGAAGATCAATGCACTTGAGCAGATAAAGAAGCGTCCCGGCGTTGCGTATGAAGCAGTGTGCCCTCGGTTCCTTGGGCTTGTACTCCACCGCGACGCGCACATCCGGCGCGTGCGATGCAATTTCGGAGATTCCTTCCACCAGCATCCTCCAGCACCGGCGATAGTCGGCCTGGAAAGGATACTCAAAACCGTCCTGGCCGGGCCACAGCAAGACGTCGTAAGCACCCATCTCCCGCGCGAGGTCCAATCCGCGTTTCGACAGTTCAATTGCGTCCCAGCGGATGGCGGGGTCGGGCGACGTCAGCGAGCCGAGTTTAAACCGACGGTCGCAGTACAACCCGAGCTCCAGCGTCGCGAGTTCGAGACCGTGGGACTGGTAAAGCGATCTGACGCGCGGGGCGTCTTGATCGGTGAACTGTGCTGGATAGTCGAGAGCAACCCCGCGCATGCCCTCGACTTCTGCCATCG
>JBMFPI010000492.1:0-576 GCA_049969195.1 Armatimonadota bacterium | reverse complement strand
CACGTTGACCAGGAAGACAAAGCGGCATAGAATAGACGAGCCACCAGTCAACTTTCCACTATGGCTGGGACAGGCTCTGATCTGGGCTAGCTGAGATGGTCGTGTCTTTTGCGATAAAAAGACCAGCATGACCCACCTGTCTGCGCAATGGCCACGTTAATCCCCCTCTTGCCGTGACATCGCCAGCAGCTCCTTTCTCCGGGTTAGACAATATGCTTAGGCAAGGCCAGTGATAACTCTTGTTGGACAGGTGGTAGGCATTCTCGGGCCAGTCACCACCCTTGGTTGGCCAGTCTCTTCCCCATCGATATTTCTTGTGCTTGTTTCCTAGTACGTAAGCATCTCCTGCTGCTGTAGTGCATTTGTTGCGCCCAGACATGTCCCGCCGCCCAGCTCGTGCCGGGCAAGCATCGCTCTTTTTGTACCCTCCCAGCTTGTATAACATGAAAGCGATTGCGTTCATCTGGCTGGTATTGCCTTTCGCAAGATTGTGACCTTTCGCTATCCACCCTGAGCCTGTCCCGTCGGCAGTGGAAAGCTGAGAGAGCTGGTGGTTCGACTCCGACCGGTTCTGCT
>JBMFPI010000491.1:0-586 GCA_049969195.1 Armatimonadota bacterium | reverse complement strand
ACGGCGACCACACCTGGGTCGGTCTATCCTGGAGGACCGATCTCTACTGATTCGGCGCTGCGGTGTTTCGGTAACAAGATTCCCGGAACATTAAGGTCCGTCGCACCAACCGCACCAGGCTGCGTTTCCGTCGATTCGCTTGCCCGCCATAAGGACGGCGAATCGACGGAAACACGAGGTTTGCGTTCTATGGCAGCAACTTGGGAGGCGGGCGGTCACACCTGCTGCCCCGGCAGCCCTATCCTGGTGCACTGGCAGGGCGTTCCGGGCGCGGGCCAGGGCGCCTCCGCCAGGTCTGTTCCGTTTGCCCGAAAGCATGCGGCGCTGACGTCCTCTACATCGTCCAGCACGACGGCCGGCCGGGCGTCGTGCCCCGCTAGATCGAACCTGACGTTGTTGAGCGTCAGCGAACGCACGTGGCGCGCATACAGGCCGTAGGCGGGAAGTACGCCCCACATGAAATACTCCGGATACTGATCCTCAAGCTCCGGCGGATTGAGGTTCGCCGCATCTTGTTCTGTGCCACCGCCGGGGTAGATGACGTGCACATTACTGAGGGTGATCGACTCGATGGGATGGCCAGGAA
>JBMFPI010000490.1:0-620 GCA_049969195.1 Armatimonadota bacterium | reverse complement strand
AGTATGAACCAGCAGCAAACACCTCGCAAGGTGCGGATGGTTTGACGGTTACGCCTGTCAGCAGCCTGGTATCCCCGGCTGTTGCCGCAGTCGCGTTTTCGGCGATTCTGCTGCCCACTTCTGATCGTCCGGGGCATGCTGCCTTGTACGCGGGTGTTACCACCCTCACCCCGACCCTCTCCCATGAAGGAAGAGGCCGTTTGCGACAGTCGCGTTCTCGACGATTCTGTCACTCAACGCGGATGCGTCGAATCGCCAGACCACGCTGGTCTTGTCTTCTGTCGCTGTAATCTCTTTTGATGTTCTCTTGATTTTGCAACCGGCAGCGGCTATTATCTGCCTGTGCCTCGCTGCCGGCGCCGGAGCGCTCGAGCTCTTGCATCCCGACAGCGTATCAGTTCAGTCTTGCGAGCTCAAGCGCCCGCGACCCCGTCATCCTGAACTCGATTCAGGATCCATCGCTTCGGCGCCCGGATGCTGAAACAGCTTCTGTATTACGTGATTGCGACTGAACGTAACTATCTCCCAACAGCCGCGTTGCTCTCAGGAACCGGGAAATCTGGTAGGGAATGAATATGATCTATCGTGCCCGATACGTTCTTCCGATGGACGACCGCGTC
>JBMFPI010000489.1:0-653 GCA_049969195.1 Armatimonadota bacterium | reverse complement strand
CCTCCCGCCCCCACGCACGAGGAACGATATCAGCGCGAACTCGATGCGCTCATTGGGGCCGTAACCCTCACCCAGGACGTGGTCCAGCCCCAGCCGGCAAACTCCGACATCCAGCAGGGTTATGGTATAGGTTGTCTTTTCAGAAGGCCGAGGCACTGCTTCCTGTTCACCTCCGCGAGCTGATCGCCCTTCCTCGAATCGGCGAACACCCATCCGTTTCCCTATGCTGCGGGGACGACTCGGCAAAAAATCCCGCTAAGTCCGGATTGGGCAAAGCTCCCGCAGCACGCCCAGGCAGCGGATCACCCTCACTCCGACCCTCTCCCAGAGGGAGAGGGAGGTTACAGCAGCATACGCAACCAGCATGCAAACGCAGGGGTTTCGGCGACTCGATCTCCTCGACTAAGCGAGAGAATCGACGAAATCGCGCCTACATACAACAGCGCGGCGAAATACATTTAACCCAATATGCATCTCGAGCAGTACTGCTATATGCCCGCCTGGCCGTACTGTGATTATGGAGGGCATTCGTCTTCTGCAACAAGCCCCGAACGAACACCAATTCCCCAGCAGCACCCGAAAGGAGCGCGCCCGTGTACACCATCCCGATCCCGGAGAACAAGATCAACCAGCGCACCCGTTCGCGCATCGGC
>JBMFPI010000488.1:0-653 GCA_049969195.1 Armatimonadota bacterium | reverse complement strand
CCCATCCTACACTGCCGCTCGACCAAGTCGCGCCATCGTAGCTTCTGTCAAGGTGGGGGCGGTTTGACGCTTACCTTCCACCTGCTGCTGGTCGGCGCCATTATCGGCATAGCCTGCGCGCTAATTAGCTACCTGACGCTGCTCAGCCGCACAGAGAAGGACCTTGTGCGACAGATGGTGGTCGTTCGCGCAAGGAAGGATGAAACTAACGATAGGCCGTGATTGTATGCAACGATAGAGCATATATCCCTCCTGCCATCGACGTAGTTGTGAAGAACGACGTCTGCATCGGATGCGGCATCTGTGCTGCCGTTTGCCCGACCTCATCTCTACAGGTCTCATTTTGCAGCAAGGGCGAGTACAGGCCGATCGATTACGGTCACTGCGTCGGTTGCAACTTATGCATAAAGGTCTGTCCTTTTGGCCCCGACAACAAGAACGAGGACGATCTGGCACGAGAGCTCTATTCCGACCAGTCGGCCGTCGCGCGGCGTCCGGAGTGCGGTTATTATGTGTCAAGCTATGTTGGCTATGCTCCTGCTTACAGGTCGAAAAGCGCTTCTGGAGGACTTGCCACAGAGCCTGTCCCGTCGGCAGTGGAAAGCTGAGAGAGCTGGTGGTTCGACTCCGACCGGTTCTGCTAGAATCGGTTG
>JBMFPI010000487.1:0-789 GCA_049969195.1 Armatimonadota bacterium | reverse complement strand
ATAAGCCCAGTGTCTTATGTCAGTATCTTTAAATGTTGGAGTTATTGGATATTTTGGTTTGAGTTTAAGTAGATTAAAGAATATTGCTGCTGCTTCTGCTCTTGTTATGTTTCTATTTGGTTTAAATGTTCCATCTGGATATCCAATCACCAATTTCTCAATGAAACTTGCCTCAATATGACCATATCCCCAAAATGTTGGTTTCACATCTGGGAAGTGAACTTCATTTATATCAACTTTATATTCAAGCCACTTAAGTCCAAGTGCTCTTGCAACAGAAGATGCAACTTCTGCTCTTGTTATATTATTCTCTGGTTTAAATGTTCCATCTGGATATCCTGAGAAGAAGTTGTGGTGATAAACTTTTAGACAATTTATTTTTGTTTTTACTTCTGATTCTTGATACCCATCCCAATTTTGAGCAATTATTGATACTCTATTTGTTATATAATCTTCACAATTTCCTAATACTTTTATCTTAACCCATAAAGTTTTTTCTTCACCTTCTCTTACTTCTTCAAATAACCATGATACAACTCTTTGATATTGGTTGTATTCATAGCCTTCTTTTGCATCTATAAACTCACTATTAGGTGGTATTGAATCTGCAACTCGGACATTTTTTGCATCTTTACCTTCATTCTTAAAGGTTATTGTGTAAGTAATTATATCTCCCCAGTAAATTTCAGATGCTCCTTCTTTAATTATTGAGAGTTCTGGTGGTTCAGGTGGAAGAGGTTCTGGAGGAGTTGGTGGTGTTGGAGGAGTAGGAGGTGTTGGTGGTGTAGG
>JBMFPI010000486.1:0-1137 GCA_049969195.1 Armatimonadota bacterium | reverse complement strand
CGAGCCGAGCAGAAAACGCTGTCGGAACATAGTCAGGATGGCGGCGGATATTCTGGCGGATCGTGTGAAACAACCGGACGGGTCACCGGTCGATGTCGTTTATGCGCCGATTCTCGTGGACGGGGAGAAGCAAGCGGATATCGTCGCCAAACAGTTCAAAGATGCCGGCGTGAACATACTGGTGTGCACGCCGGACACCTGGGCTTTCCCACAGCTCAGTGTGATTTCGCTGCTGCAGCAATTTCCGAGCGATACACCCATTAACTTCACCTGCGGCAATTCCGGGCCTAAACCGGGGGTTGTGTTCGCGCACGCAGTCAATGGGGCGATAGCGCAGTACGGCAGGCTGTCACATCTAAATGTCGGAACGTGGCCGGATACCGGAATGGAACCGAAAATGACCGAACCCACCGCCGATGCGCTTGTTGATTGGGCCTTCGCGGCTGTAACGACCCAGGCGCTCAAGGGACGCCGAGTCGTGATCTTCGGCCACGACTCGATGGGCATGGAAACCGCGCTCGCGCATGTTATCCCCACGCGCAGGCAGTTCGGAATTGAGATCACGCGGCTGGATATGAAGCTGCTGTCCGACATGCTCGCGAAGAAGGCATATGATGCCAAAGAGCTCAAGTCGTTCCGAGCTTTCATCGACAAGCACCTCGGGAAGCGCCTGGAGATAAGAAACGAGGCCGACTCAGAGCGGTTCAACCAGAGCCTGGCGCTGTATCTGGTCATGCGGGACCTGCTGGCAGAGCTTAACGCGGTCGGTGGCGGGTTCATGAGCCAGCTCGAGTGGGGGTCCGACTTGCGTGGTATTCCGCTGCCGGTTGCGGACGCGGCGGAGTCCTTTTTTAATTCGACCTTCGACCACAACGGCCGCAAGGTGCCGGTTCCGTTCGCGACCGAGGCCGACGTGCAAGGCTTGCTGACAATGCTTTTCTTCTCCGCGCTCACCGGCGGCAACCCTCCGCTTTTCATGGACTTCCGGAAGGTATGGGAGCGCTGGGAACTGGAAGAGCTGGCAAAGAAAGTGGGCGTCAAACTGCCTGCGAAAGAGCTCTGGGCGCAGAAGGGCCTTGTAGACGGGGACAACTCCGGTAGCGCGTCGCTTGACTGGGCGGCCAAACCGGGCGCGAG
>JBMFPI010000485.1:0-1234 GCA_049969195.1 Armatimonadota bacterium | reverse complement strand
CGATTGAGAAGTTCTTGCCAGAATTCCTGAACAGCGCTTCGATTGCGGCCCTCTCGTCCACGTCTTTCAGCTCCAGGTTGACCGTGGGCTCAGTTCCGGGCCTGTCTGCCGAAGACGCTGAAGTTTCGCTTGCCGCCCCCGTCTGAACAGCAGCAGAAGCGGCGGCTAGAATCAACACCAACCAGATCAGCAATGCTCTTCTCATCGCTCGACCCTCCCAATGCCCGTGTTCCGATCCGCGCTCGGACGTCTTCGATAGATTGAACTCCGTACGCGCTTGTATCTTCAACGGATTCTTTCATTGTGTTAGACGATCAACTCGACCAGTGGTTCCTCTACAGCTTAGCCGCAGAATTGAGGCAGGATTCGCGGGATGCGCACGCTAATCAACCCCGTAGATGTCGGGTTGTTGGGAAAAGCGCGCTCTCGGCGACTGTCCCGCCTAGCTGAGCAGGGTAGAAACGCCGAAAACGTATCAGGTCAGTGTTGCGGGCGCGTGTGCCCAGGACCGTGTCATCCTGAACGCGATTCAGGAACCATCCATTCGGCGCGCGGATGCTCAAACAATTTCAGCATGACGTGGTTTTCGCAAAGCTGAACTGTCTCCCAAAGACGCCGAGTTTGTGTGCTATTGCAACACCTATATGTACGCGTGGGAGGTTAACGTTATGCGCCAACTGGCTTTGACCATCGTGGTGGCCGCCCTGGCCGGGTCGGCCGCGGCCGGATCGCTTGTGCCGGACCCCACACTTTTCTGCCCGCCTGCCGGGGCCGGGATTGCAATCAACGGCGTACTTGAGGAGGTTGTCTGGCAGATTCCGGCACTCGTTCCGAAGTTTGTCGGCATCGACGGGAAGGATCCACAGGAACAGACGGAGGCCTGGGCCGCGTTCGGCAAAGACGGCATCTATTTCGCTTTCTCATGCCGGCAGGCGAAAATGTCACCGACCAACTCCGTTACCAACCCCCAACCCTGGCGCGACGACTCGGTCGAGTTATTTATCGATGCCAATGGCGACCGTGCTACATATCATCACTTTATCTTGAGCGCCGCGGGGGCGAAGTTCTACGAACGTGTCGGGGGCAGCTCCGCGCTGGGCGCAAATATGCCCGCCGAGTGGGAAGGAGTCGCCAGGATTGAGGAGGGCAAATGGTTTGCCGAGGTTTACATACCGTACTCGACCCTCGGAAAAAGGCTCGAGGAAGGCATGGTAATCCGCGCCAACCTGTGCCG
>JBMFPI010000484.1:0-1628 GCA_049969195.1 Armatimonadota bacterium | reverse complement strand
TCCTGAACTCCATTCAGGATCCATCCATTCGGCGCCTGGATGCTGAAACGAGCTCAGCACGACGTAATTCTTGCGGAACTGAACTCTTTCGGTTCTTCCAGAATGTTGTGGCAGGCGCGTTGCCGGTGATTCCCTTGCTTCGTCAAACAGCGTCGAATCGCTGAAAACGCCGTGTCCGCGTTCTGCTGCAATGAGCTGATGTACCCTCACCCCTACCCACTCCCGTAAGGCGAGAAGGCGTCCTACTTCCCCACGAACCAGGGCACGATACCCCATGCCGTATGCGCCCGGACGATGTTTGCCGAACAATCAGTGTATTTCTGCTCGGTTCACCCCCTCGTGCAACCTGGCGCGCTCGACGCGTCGGCCCGTGCGGTATCCACGCGCTGGCGTGCTCGAGTACCGCATACCAACCCGTATGCGCGTTTCGGTTTCTAGCTTATCATCGGAGTACGGGCGCTGATCGTGCAGGTGTTGTTGGGGCCGCTTACGAAGAGAATCTGCGGAGATGGTGAGAATGCCGATCAGTGATCGCCCCGTTATCGGTGTGACAATGGGCGACTCGGCGGGAATCGGGCCGGAGATCGTTCTCGACGCCGTGTCGGACCAGGAGGTGCTCGCACGGTGCAGGCCGGTTATCATCGGGCATCAGCAGACCCTGCTCAGGTGCGCGGAGGCCACAGGCAAGCGCCTTGACCTGTCGGCGGTCGGAATAGATAACGTCGAGACCGCCGGAATAGGATCACTCCAGCCGGGGATCCTGAGCCGCGAGGCGGGCCTTGGTGCAGAGGCTTACGTTCGGCGAGCCTGTCAGCTTGCGTTGTCGAACGAGATCGAAGCAATTGCTACGGCTCCAATCAACAAAGAGTCTCTGCGCCTTGCCGGAGTTGAGGCGATAGGTCACACGGAGATGCTGGCAGCATATCTGAACTCTCCGGACCCGCTGACCCTTTTCATAACCGAGCGAATGCGCATCTTCTTTTTGTCGCGGCACTTTTCGCTCAGGCGAGCACTCGATCTTATCAACGAGGAGCAAGTCTACTCGTTCATCAAGCGCGTTCATGAGGCTATGACTGCGAACCTGGGATTCGATAGACCCTCCATAGGGCTTGCGGCTCTGAACCCTCACGCGAGCGATGGCGGCCAGTTCGGCAACGAAGAGGCAAAGCATCTGATCCCCGCCGCGCGCCGAGCACGTGAAGACGGCATCGACTGCTCGGACCCCATCGGAGCGGATTCGATTTTTCATATGGCCCTGGAAGGCCGCTTCGACTGTGTTATCGCGCTCTATCACGATCAGGGCCACATTGCTGCCAAGACGCGCGATTTCTACGGTACGGTTACTGCTACCCTGGGCCTGCCCGTCCTGCGCACGTCCGTCGATCACGGCAGCGCCTTAGATATAGCGTGGAAAGGCGTCGCGAATCCGATCAGTATGAAGCGAGCGATATGCGCTGCCGTCGACCTGCTGCGCGTCCGCAACCGCATAGGTTAGTCGCATATGGAAAGGCGCAACAAGTAGTCGCGGCAAGCGCATTTTCATCGATTTCTGGTAACCGTCAAACCATCCGCACCTTGCGAGGTGTTTGCTGCTGGTTCATACTGTCTCCATTGCTGAGTGCGTGGAG
>JBMFPI010000483.1:0-1631 GCA_049969195.1 Armatimonadota bacterium | reverse complement strand
AAAAGGCTGCGCGAGGTGGACGGCAACCTCTTGCTTATCTGTCCTAACCCGCAGATACGCCGCGTCTTTGAGATCACCGGCCTCGACAAGATCTTTGAGATTTGCAATTCGGAAAATGAGGTGCGGCCGGCTGCCGGAAAGGAGACCGCTTAAAGGTGGATAACGGTGACAGCCCGGCGCAGATAGAACTGATTATCCCATGCAGGCCCGAGTTCGTAGGCGTCGCGAGGCTGGCCATGCTCGGGGTTGCGAGCAGAATGCGGTTTTCTTACGACGAGGTCGAGGACATCAGACTCGCAGTCGGTGAGGCCTGTACTACGTCGGTCGAATGGGCTCGGAGGAACCGCAGGCCAGACTCGACAATAATTCTCCGAAGTGAGATCACGCCGGATAGGTTGATCGTCGACATCATCGACACCGCAGGGAGCAGGCAGGATGACGCCCACGGCTGCGGCGAATTAGACAACGAGAATCTCGGAACGCTGCTCATCACACTCCTGGTCGACGAGATCAAGGTAGAGCCCAAGCCTGACGGTACGCACGTGCGGATGGTAAAGAATGCGGGACAGCCATAGTTCGCCGACACGCAAGAAGGGCGTCGCGGCCGAACGAACTGACGAGGATACTGAGGAGCTGTTCCGTCAGTACATCAAGACCCGCAGCCCCGAACTACGAGAACGATTGGTGATGATGCACCAGAATCTGGTGCGGTTTCTGGCCGGCAAGTTCGCAAATAGGGGCGAGCCGCTGGAAGATCTGGTGCAGGTCGGCATGATCGGCCTTATAAACGCGATTGATCGATTCGATCCGGACAGAGGCACCAAGTTCTCAACTTATGCCACCCCGACAATCGTCGGAGAAATCAGAAGATACTTCCGGGACAAGGCGTGGAGCCTCAAGGTCCCCAGGCGGCTCCAGGAACTGAACCAGGCCGCCAACAAGGTAGCCGAAGAACTCAGCCACAAGCTGGGTCACCCGCCCACCATTCAGGAAATAGCCAAACAGCTCGGGGCTACTGAGGAAGAAACCCTCGAGGCTATCGAACTCGGGAACGCTTACGAAACCGTCTCTCTGGACGGCGGGCTGCTGCACGAAGACGAGTCAGCGCCGGCAAGCCTAGGGGAGTTTCTCGGCGGCTCCGACCTGTCCCTCCAGAGCATCGAGTCCTACGGCGATCTCAAGCACGCCATTGACAGCCTGGACCCGCGCGAAAGAGCCATCATTTACTATCGATTCTTCCGCAACATGTCCCAAACCGAGGTGGCCAAGCGGCTCAATGTCTCACAGATGCACGTGTCCCGTCTTCAGCACAAGGCTCTCAGGAAGCTCAGGGAGATCTTAAGCTCGTAGCCGCGGAGAAATAATCGCGTATCCCCATGGAAACGCAATGCGGTCAACAACCCCTGGTCAAGGTCGTTGTCGTAGAAGGCAGACCAAGCGTTATCGGCGATCCAAAGCCCCTTAGCCAAGAGGAGAACCGCCGAAAACGCGCCTGTCGCAACGGCCTGCGGGCGGTTGCTCTGAACCGACAAAGAGCGCGGCTCAGGTGCGAGCAAGGTAAGCGTCAAACCGCCCCCACCTTGACAGAAGCTACGATGGCGCGACTTGGTCGAGCGGCAGTGTAGGATGGG
>JBMFPI010000482.1:0-1727 GCA_049969195.1 Armatimonadota bacterium | reverse complement strand
CCGACCGGAAGGTTCGCAGCCATGCTTTTCCATCGCTCGAGCTCCTGCTGGGCAAGGCGCGTCGCGATCGTCTGGCTCTCTCCAGCCCTGACGACGCAAAAACCCGTAGGGAACATCTGTATGATGGTCATGATTCCAACGAGCAGGACGACCATAACCACCAGAATCTCTACGAGCGAAGTTCCTTTCCGATCTGTCCAAATACGGTTGGCAATCATCCGCACCATCACGCCGCTCGTCGCTCAGTATGTAACGCACGATGCCGGCTGCAGTCGTCGGCGTTCGTGCAACTTTCGGCTCTCAAGCTTCAACGCAGGATCAGCTCTTCTTCGGCCTGGTCCTCCACTTGCACGCCTCGACCTCCCTTGCGGGCATAGCATCCGCGTGTCCGTCGAGGAAAACAACCGGACAGCGTCCGCCGAGATCCGGGCCGGTGTGATACGAACACCAGGTCACAACTGTGTCTCCCGGCGGATTGCGCCACCTGAGCTGCCGCTCGTAGTCCTGCTGCTGTTTGCTGGGGCTGTCCGGCTCGCTGGGCGGATAAGGCGGCAACACCGTCGGCCCGTCCGGGGTCGCTACCTCGCCCGGGCTGTTGCACCACCTGGGACGGTAGTGCGGGCTGGCAGTCCCGTTCTCCTCTGAGTATATGGTGTAGTTGCCGTCTGAAGCTTTGGTGCCGCCGCCGACGGTGGCTGCGTCGTAGCTATCGTAGGCATAGACGGGAAGAGGGTCCTGACCGCCGGGCGATCTGAAATGTATGATCACGTCCCTGCTGTTCGTGATCTTGGACGAGGGGCAGTGAAACATGGCTATGGTCTTGACATACTCGGGATACAGATACTCGTCCTTGACGTTCTCGAACATCTCCGGCTCGCCGCTTCCATTCCAAATGGCCCCTAAACGGCTGCCCGTGCCGGGCAGGCGGACAGGCGAACCCAGAATGTCAGGGTAGCGGCGATTGTCCTGCTTGAACATCTGGATCTGCATCGCGATCTGGTGTAGATTGGTCATGCACTGGTTCTGCCTGGCCCGCTCCTTCACGGTCGCCATCACCGGAAAAATGATCGCCGCCAGTATGGCGATTATGGCTATTACGGTCAGAAGCTCAACCAGCGAAAAGCCCTTACTCCGCCCTGAAACCCTCATCGTATCTAGCACCTCCGCACGAGATTCCCCGCGGCCACGAACAGCCGTCCCGCAAGCCACCAAACGGCGTATTACCCGACGCCGCACGTGAGCTCGACCGGGGCAGCCTTTGCATTCGGTTCAATTATACCTGTTTGGCGGCACAATAAGCCAATATGTTCCGAATCGGCCTGTCGCGACAGGCGAGTTTGCGTTTCATCGCAAGAACCGTCGGGCAATAGGTTGTCACCTGCCCTGAGGATAGAACTCCGGGGCCGCGGTGCTGTGGCCGAGTTCATCCAACATCCGGCCCTCACCCCAACCCTCTCCCGGAGGGAGAGGGGGCTCTAAGGGGTTTTGCGGCAGGCGCGCTGTCCGCGATTCTCCCGCTTTGTCGAGGAGCGTCGAATCGCCGAAAACGTTGGGTTTGGGTTCTGTTGCAAGAACCTCTGAGTTCTACTTCGAGACGGGCCGGGGGATGTTGTTGACCCGTTCCCGGGTCCGAGGTACAGGCTGGAAACGCAATCTCGACGGCGTTCTCGCCTCGGCCTTCTCTATCCCGGCGTGATAAAGCGAATCCATGCCTGCCAGAGAAGCAC
>JBMFPI010000481.1:0-1735 GCA_049969195.1 Armatimonadota bacterium | reverse complement strand
GCAGTGGATTACGTCGGCGAGCCGGTCGATCACAGTCTTGAGCTGTGCGCTCACGCTGTTGAAGTATAGGGGCGAGCCGAGGACCAGTCCGTCAGCAGCCAGCATCTTCTCTTTCAAGAGAGCAAACTCGTCGTTGCGTGAGCAGAACCCGGTCGCGTGGCAGGCGTCGCAGGCCGCGCAGTAGTCTATCTTCAGATCGCACACGTCAACCAGCTCCACATCAGCACCCGTCGCGCGCGCACCGTCCAGAACGCGCTCGACCAGATGCATCGTGGCACTTCGGTGTCCGCGTGGACTTCCGCATACCCCAATTATTCGCATTTCGGCAGGCCTCCGGTTTGTCGTTCGGAACAACCCCACAACTGCACGGGCCGGCAAATCGCACATGGGCGAGCTCTCAGCATTCGCAGGGCCACGTTCGCGTCCACCTGTATTGTAGGAAGAGCGCGATGCCGTGTCAAACTTCAGGCGTCTAAGGTATAAGTTCAGTCTTGGAGGCGCAAACGCCCGGGACCCCGTCATCCTGAACTTGATTCAGCATCCGTCCATTCCTGATCGTCCATGGCATATTGTCGCGGACGAGGCTGTGCCGGCCTAATGCCCGCGCCTCTCGGTATGCTTCGGGAACAGATATGCGGGGCTCCCAGATGGCGGCGGCGTCTTAGTTCCCTAAGCCAGCCGTTGCGCTGTGGGAATTGAGCTAAGTGCCGCGGTCGAGTGGTTGGACGCTGCCGTCCCCACAGCATACATCGTGCCGAATGCCAAGTGTCGGGGCAAGCAGGAGACGGCACAACTCGTGCCTAAACTGAATTAAGGCAAGCTGTTGCGACAGGCGCGTTTTGGGCGATTCTTCCCTTTACCTGAGGAGGGTCAAGTCGCCGAGAACGCAGACTTTGCGTTCCATCGCAACAAGCCCACCAGGGCAGGTAGCTCGGATAACACGTTTCGTCCCGGACCCCTCACGAACAGCGGGCCGGAGGAAACGTCGGGGCCGACCAGACAAGACCAGCCGCATGAAACCGAACGTACTTCTCATACTCGCGGACGATATGGGCTGCGGCGACATAGGCGCGTTTGGGAACGGCGATGTCGAAACGCCGAATCTGGACGCTCTGGCGAGGGATGGTATCCGCCTGACCCAGCATTACTCCGGCTCGCCCGTGTGCGCTCCGGCTCGTGCGGCGTTGATGACCGGCAGGTACCCGCATCGCACCGGCGCGATCGACACTCTCGAAGGCAGAGGACTTGACCGACTCGCGCTTCGCGAGATCACGCTCGGGGATGCTCTCAAGTGCTCGGGTTACGTGACGGGCCTTGTCGGCAAGTGGCACCTGGGCGCACTAGACCCGAAGTATCATCCCAACGCGCGCGGCTTCGACGAAGCGGTCTGCTTCAGGGGAGGCTGGAGCGACTACTGGCAGTGGCGGCTGGATTATAACGGCAGCTTTCGCAAGGCTGACGGCCGGTACTTGACCGACGTGTTCACCGAGGAGGCCATCGCGTTCGTCGATCGGCACGTGAACGAACCATTCTTTCTCCACCTCACCTACAACGCGCCGCACTTCCCGCTTCAGGTCCCGGACGAGGACGCCGACGTGTTCCGCGAGACGGGCAAGTTCGCCGAGGGTGTCAGTTTAATATACGGCATGAACCGCCGGATGGATCGGGGAATCGGCCGTGTGCTCGATGCGCTTGAAGACCGCGGTCTGGCCGAAAACACTATAGTGCTCTTCAC
>JBMFPI010000480.1:0-1754 GCA_049969195.1 Armatimonadota bacterium | reverse complement strand
CCGTTGAGTCCGATCCAAGCAAGCTCACACGCCCATCATCAAACGGCGCTGGGTCGATAGTCGGACGGACTCCTAGGGCCGGCCAGTACCGACAGATGCGCGCTCTTGCCGAGGAGAAGTACCGGTCCCTCTTCTGGCACACCGTAGTGGAGAACGGGAAGACCTTCTCTCGCTTCCACGGGTGCAAGGACTGGGACGGGGCCATCCACGACTTCGGATTCACGGTGTGCAACTTGGAGGCCGCAGCTCGAGACATAGCCAGCCCCGAACAATGCAGGAGCATCTTTTGGTGGCTGGACCGCGGCCAGTACAGCCCCGACGGCGGCCTGACCTGGCGAGACGGTATCTACTCGATCTGGGAGGCTGCACCGCCGTTCAACACGATAGAGAACTACTCGCGCGCTCCGACGCATACGTGGCTCAACCTAACCGGCAGCTTGCCTTGGCTGAACGTGCTCACCAACGGCGGGGCCAGGCTGGATACGGCGGCGCGCGACCTCGTGGCGCGGGCCAAGTATATGTCCGTCGACAATATGCACGAGCGCAACGAGCAAATCCTGGCCCGCTTCGCCAACCCCGACAGACTGATGGGAGGCCGGACGCGCCAGAACGTACCCGGCGGCCTTCCGACGGGTAGATGGTTCTTCCTCGGGCCTGACGTCGACCTCGGAGACTTCGAGGGGTTCCGCGAGATCTTTCCCCAGAGCGGCCTGCTCGCAACCGCGCAGCCCATAAGCTACCTGGGGATGTGCTACACAGGCTGGGGCCTGCAACTGCGTCCCAGGGTGCCCTCCGACTATGAGTCTGTGCGGTTCTCGAACATAGGCTACGGCGGCGCGGTCTTTGACTTCAAGGCCGAGGCGCAGAGAGAATCGGTCGTCGAGATATCCGGGGATCAGAAATACACTGTTGCGTCTAATGCGCAGGTCGGACAGAGCTTCGTCCCGGCCTCGCGGTTCAATAAGGTGGCGCTGCGAGTCTCAATCTCTCCCTGGACCACTAAGCGCAACAACCAGCTCACCATCACCCTCTATTGCAGGGCCTCGGGCGGCACGTGGGCCAGGAAAGGCGAAAATTGGTACAGCCATGCCCGAGATGGCCAATGGGTGTGGGTGAGCGTTGATGATCCTCTCCCGCCGGGTGTGGAGTATCTCGTTGCGGTTTCAGCAGCCCGCCCTGCAGCCGGAGAAACCATCAAGCTCTACTACAGCGCGTCCGACGTGTATGCGAACGGCTGCGCGATGTTGAATGGCTCGCAGATAGCCGGCGACTTCGCACTGCGGGCTGTCTTGGAGAAGACAAAGCTCACCGTTCAGAGCGTATATGACCCGCGCGGACAGTCTTTTCTGCTTCGCGGACCTCGCGCGGGCACCACGGTTACCAGCCTTGGAGGCGGACTCAGACGTCTTGAAACGGTGCTGGAGCCGGATGAATCGGCACTTCTGACGCTCAGGAGCTCAAGGACCTATTACGTCAAGCCGGATGGCGATGACTCCGCGGATGGGCTCTCGCCGGAGACCGCCTGGCGGAGCATAGCAAACGGCGATCAAAAAGGCATACTGGCGCCGGGCGATGTCGTACTGGTGGGAGCCGGTACGTATCCCGCGGTGGCCATATCCAAATGCTCGGGAATGCGAGGACTTCCCATTACCTACCGCGCCAATGGGGCCGTGACAGTTCTCTGCGCTGCCGGCCCAGGCCTCACTATCGACAGCGGTGCGGGCTGGACCAGTGTTGAAGGCTTCGAGATCACA
>JBMFPI010000479.1:0-1774 GCA_049969195.1 Armatimonadota bacterium | reverse complement strand
AGATGCGGCGAAAGCTCGACCGCTGCGCCGCCGTCGGGATGAAGCTCAATTACGACATAAAGCTCCTTACCGAATCCCTGGAGTCCGACGAGCAGGAGGAGGCACTGCGTAGCGAAGTCAACGCGATCAAGGACCACCCGGCGCTACTGGCCTGGTACATATCCGACGAGCCGGAGCTGAGGAAGATCCCACCCGAGCGTCTTGCCAGGGCGTACAGAATCATCAAAGGGCTCGACCCGGTACACCCTGTCGCGATGTGTATTGCGCTGGTGAGCAGAGCCCCCCAGTACGTCGACGCAATGGACGTGCTGATGGTCGATATTTATCCCGTCCCACACCAGCCGGTCACGGCGGTCGCCGAAGGCGTCGACAAAGCCCTTGCTGCCGTCACACTTGCGCCCGGCCGGGAAAGTGGTACTGATTCGCCCAGGACGGGGGAAGGCTCGCCTGTCGATTCGGCAACCTTATCTCCCGCTGGGAAAGACGCAGGTCTTCGCAAGCCCGTGTGGTTCATCCCGCAGGCTTTCGGCGGCGGCGAGTTTTGGTATCGCGAGCCGACCGCCCGCGAGGTGCGCGTGATGACCTATCTGGCCCTCATCCACGGCGCGACCGGTATACAATACTTCATTCGTCGTCCGCCGACAGGGAACCCCAAGTCGCCCGTGGTTTGGTCCGAGTGCAGGACGTTGGCAATGGAGTGTTCGCAGCTTGCCCCGGCGATTCTTTCGGGCAATCCCGCTCCGAAAGTAGTGTGCGAGCCCGAGCAGATTCACGCCAGGGCCTGGATGGACCGGGGAATGCTCTTCGTCATCGCGGTGAACACCAAAAACGAGCCGACGGCATTGCGCCTGACGCTCGAGGGTTGCGGGTACTCCGGAAAGGCCGACCTCATCTTCGAGCGCCGAAAGGTCGATGTAGTCTCAGGCGGGATTGCCGACATCATCGATGCGATGGACTCCCGGATCTACCGCGTCCCTATCGGCCCATTTCCCGAAGAGGACATCAAGATCAGCCCCGACAGCATAGTCGCCAACCCCAGCTTTGAGGAGATAGTAAGCCCCGGGACACCGGCTAGCTGCTACATCTGGAACGGTGAGGTTGAGGGCGCTATCTGCACGATTGACCCATACGTAGCGCGACACGGGAGACAGTCGGTGAGGATGACCGTGCCCGCGTCCGGAAGTGGCGTCGTGCTGGTGCCGCTTCTGCTTGCCGATCCGACCGTCAGGACAAAAGAGCTCAGCCAGGATCCGTGGCCTTTCTGGCTCAAATACAAAGCGGGCGCGAGATACCGCGCGTCAGTTTGGGCAAAGAGCCAGACGCCCGGCGTCCAATTCCGGTTCACCGACGCCGTCCTGGACGGTTTCCCCAGGACGTTTGCGCTCTCTACCGAGTGGCAGCGGTATGAGGCCGAGGGCGTCGCGAAACGTGACAAGCCCTACAGCAGCCTGGGCATCCAGCTCCTCGGCCCGGGAACCGCGTGGTTCGATGTGTTCGAGGTGATCCAAGCAGGAGACAACACGACGTCGGCCCCGCCGGCTCCGTAACCGCTCCGGACGGCAGCCTGCTGCGACAATCGCGTTTTCGGCGATTCTACCGCTGACCCGAAAAGCGTCGAATCGTTTCAGTGGGGTCTTACGGGCGCACAAGCTGCGGGAACTAGGCGTCTTGCACTCTTGCCGGGTCCGCCGCCACAATAGTTCCCGCAGCATAGAAACGTAGGCTTTGATTTCCATCGCGAAAACCTCGAGGAGTGAGGGCTATGGCAGTAGAT
>JBMFPI010000478.1:0-1807 GCA_049969195.1 Armatimonadota bacterium | reverse complement strand
AACCCTGGTTCCGACGGAAGTCCAAACAAATCACCTTCAGCTATGCGAGCCCGGGCAAGCGCCTCAGCCACGGGTCGTTGACATCCCTCATCCAGCCGAGCATCCGGTCTGTGAGCTCCTTGCGAACCTTCGCATAGGCCGGATCGTTCGCGAGGTTGCGCTGCTCGCCCGGATCCTCGGACAGATGGTACATCGCCATCGGGCGTCCTTCGATCCACTCGCCAGAGTCAAAGCCTTGCTGGTAGTAGATCCAGAGTTTCCAGTCCCGAGTCCGAATCATCCGCCGCATCACGTTGGCGGTCGGATGAGTAGCCTCGCAGAAGGCGGCGCGGTCCGCGTCTTCGCGGCCTTCGACGTAACGCCGAAAGCTTTCCCCCTGGCATTGGCTGGGGACAGGCAGCCCGGCATAGTCGAGGATGGTCGGCATCACATCCACGCCGTTCACGAGCGTCTTGACCCTCCTGCCAGCTCGAATGCCCTTGGTCCAGTGCATTATCAGCGGCACGCGCGTGATCTCGTCGTAGAATGCCCAGATTGCCTTGCCGCCCGCCGTGCGATGCGCTCCACACATGTCGCCGTGGTCGGCAGTGAACACAACGAGTGTGTCATCTAGCTCGCCCCTGCGTTCGAGTTCCTTGAGGATGCGGCCGATCTGGTCGTCGATGAGCATAATCAGCCCGTAATAGCAGCGCAGGTATTCGCGCACGCCTTCTTCGCCCATGTCGTCGTACGCTACGCAGCTCGGGTCGTTCTTGTAGCAGTCGGGACGGTCCAGGTTCGCGGGCAGCTTGATCCGCGCGGGATCGGTCAGGTTGTAGTAGGGGTCCGGGCAGAAGTGGGGGCCGTGCGGGCCGAGGTCCGACCAGGTGATCATGTACGGCTGGTTGCCGCACTCGCTCAGGCTCTGCAGCACCTGATCGGTCAGGAAGGTGGTGTGGTGCGCCTCCAGCGGGATTGCCCACCGCCCAGCCGGATAGAGATTCGGGTGCTTATCCGTGAACGAGCGCATCTTGGGGATCTCGTAGAGCGGCCAGCCGTACAGACAGAACACCGGGCCGACGCTGGTGCGCCCGCCGGGCGGGAGGTCGTCCGGCACAGGGTGCTTGCGATTGTACTCGGCCATGTAAGGCACGTAGTCGTTTGTAGGATGGCACTGGGACCTCGGACTCCAGTTGTAGCAGGGGTGCCGTCTCACATTGCCGATGTGCCACTTGCCGTGATGGTATGTCTTGTAGCCTCTGCTGTGGAAGACGCTGGCCATCAGAGTCGTGTCGGGCGACAGGCCCTTGGTCGGATCAGGCTCCGGCAGGCCGACGTTCAGGTGCACGCCGTGCGTCTGGGGCCACATTCCGGTGTGAAGCGACGCCCGCGACGCCGTGCACACCGGATGGGCGCAGTATGCGTTCTCGAACACCACTCCGCCGCGCGCCAGGCGATCGATGTTAGGCGTGCGCGCGAACTCGTGCCCCATGAACGAAAAGGCCCGAGCATTGTGCTCGTCGGTCATCAGCAACAGCACGTTCCTGGGCCTGTTTGCGGCCCCGCCCAAGGTGGCCGCCCCGGAGCCAAGGGACAGACAAGCGGCGGCGGCCAGGCCGCCCTTGAGCGCTTCGCGGCGCGTCAGCCCGCGCGGCTCAGTCGGCATCTCGGTTCGCCTCTCTTTCGTGACGCTCACGACTTCTTTGCCGTCAGCCATTCGGGAGGGATCGGGCCCGTCCCCCTGAACCTGGCCAGAAGCGGGTCGTTTGTTCGTTCCATATGCTCTTCGAGCATCCTTTTCATCTCAGCGATCCGACCGACATGTGAT
>JBMFPI010000477.1:0-1815 GCA_049969195.1 Armatimonadota bacterium | reverse complement strand
CGCCCCCATCGTCCGTCAGCCCCCTGGAAAGTACTTCGTGATCAAATTGGCAAGACCGCAAACCCACTGCACGTTCGGGCACACCTGCTGCAGCGTCGTCGCGACGGCGCCCAAGATTATGAGTCCGACGATCACCAGCTTGCCCATGTCCTGGCCGACCAGGCTCCCCAGAAGAGTCGGCTCTCGCGAGAGATAAGCGCTCGCGGCGTAATACTCGTCGCCAATGATGGTGTAGTCGCAGGATGCGAGAAAGAACGGTATCTGCGTAGTAGCCGGGGTGCCGGCAACCTGAATCGCGCCCACCATCTGCCCGTTCTCCGACAGGATGAGCGACTCTGCGTAGTAGTAGCCGAAGTAGAACGCCGACGCGACCTGCTCCCGGTGCAGGATGCCGACGACTCCGGAGGCCCACGCAAACTGCCTGTCCGACAGGAATCGGATATCCTCAGGGACGAATCGCTCCGGCACGCCCTCGGCCGCGTAGGCGTCTTTGGCGACTTCCTCAGCCACGATGTAAAGCACCGGATCGGCAAGCGGCACAATTACCCTGCTGCCGTACTTCGCCGCACGCCGCACAACGTGCGACAGGATCGATATCGACTGCAGCCCAACAATATCGAGCCCTGATAGCCCCGGCGCGAACAGCATGGGTCTGCCCATCTCGGTCGCTCGCCCGACAGCCTCGTCGAGGGCGGAGAGCCCCGGTATTCTCCGGATGAACAGCTCTCGACCGCGTCTGGCAGAGAGTATCTTCCAGATGATAAAGAACACCAGCAGACCCTCTACCATCCACACAGCCGGGTTCGCGTATTGACTGGTTTCACCCATTTGACGTCTCCGCGCCGTTGTTACAAGGAAGGACCTTTACCCGCCCGATCTTTTTCTGGGAGGACGCGTCGGGTGATGGTCTGTCCCTTTCCTCTGCTAGCTCTTCTATTCGACGTATCAGGAGCTCAATGCTTGTGCGGTCGGCGAGAAGCCGACTGAAATCCGCTGTCTTTTGCGCGCCCACAAGCGGGGCCAGAAACGGCATACCAACCAGCACAGCCTGGCTCGCCACAAACGACAGCGGCTTGTGTGTCTCCAGCAGGAAGACCGCCGGGGTTTCTAGCCGGCGGGCGACGATGCGCCGCGCGATCCAGTCCACGAGCGCATCACGCTCTTCTTCCGCAAGCGGGCCGTCGAGTTGAACTCCTAACATCTTCCCCTCCGCATCGCGCGCACAGCCTCGATCACCTGTTCCTTGTTGCCGGCAAACCTGAGGTAGACCCCTCTGAAAGCCTCCAGCCGCGAGGGGCGCTCCAGCGGGCTGAGCTTTATTCCGTAATCGTCGAGGTAGCACCTTCGTACCTCCGGCCACGTTATCTCAGCCTGCTTGAGTAGCATCCTGCACACCACGCCTTTCGGCGTGATCTCATACGTAACTGGAAAAAGAAAATCCGCCAACGATCCTCCCAGCGCCGCCCCGACAGCACACGCCCCAAGAAGCCCTATGACCCGCTGCGCCGCAACACACGCAAGCGCAATCAGGCCAAGTGAAAACACCAGCTTCAGGGGATGCTCCGGCGCGAGATGTACTGTCCAGCGGAGGATGACGTCAGTCTGAGAGGAGGTTTGGGCGTCACTCTGCGTCATTGTTGACTGCCAGTCGGCGCCGCGCTTGCGACTACCGCGGCGCGCGTTCGGCCGCGCTCATTATACGGTAGCCCCTCCGGAGTGTCAAGCCCGCGGTCCCAGAAGGTAGCGTACCATCCTCTGTGTAAAAAGGTTTTGAGGTAGGTAAGGCGCATCCCTCTTTCTAAGTTGCGGATGAAT
>JBMFPI010000476.1:0-1828 GCA_049969195.1 Armatimonadota bacterium | reverse complement strand
CCGCGCGTGTCATCACAAAATGCGGCGAAAACCAGGACCGCCCCGAGGGCAAAGACCGAGGACATTAGGTCCGTGCGGCCGGAGATCCAGCTCACCGCCTCGAAGCGGCTCGGCAGCACGGCAAAACACATACCCGCAATCCCGGAGGCGACAACATCGCGCACAATCCGCCGCGCAAGTGCAAACACCAGCAGGGAGGCCGTCACGTGCAGGAGCAGGTTGAAAAGGCGAAACACCAGAGGGTTGGGCCCCGCGATCATGTAGTTGGCCTGGAAGGAGGCGATCACTAGCGGGCGATAATAGACCACGTCGGGGTCCACAGCGCCGGGCAGAAAGCTCCGGGTGAACGCCTGGGGCAGGTAGGCGAGGCTGTGAGCAAGTGGGTAGTTCACGATCAGGTGGACGTCGTCCAGCGCAAAATCGCCCCTCAGCGATGGAACGTATGGCAGAACGGCAGCGGCTGCAACCGCCGTGATCCACCATCGCGTCTTCCTTGCGCTGCCGGAACTGCTCACCACCGCCCTCCGCATCCAAGGTTATCACGCCCGCGCAGCCGGGTCAACAAGCGCGAGACGCCAGGATGTTGCGATAGCCGCGCTTACGCACCATCGCAACGACTTTGAACGCCATTACTCAGGATGCAACGCCTGTCTACAAGCTACTCGAAGGAATCGGATCGGCGAACACGTAAGGGTGTGATTAGAACCCACAGCGGCGCACTGCGCCTGTTGGTGCGCCGGGTGAATCACGGGCTGCTGACCGCATTCAGACACCCGATGCGGGCAGCCGCGCCGGCGCAATTCAGATGGTGAGGCCGTTGCGACAGAAGCGTTTCCGACGGTACGCCCGCATAGTTGAGGAACGTCGAATGGCACGTTCTGTCGCAAAGATCTCGTGATACCTGCATTGGAGGGAACTTTGCTTAGACTCGGAGTGATCGGCTACGGCGGCCGTGCCCAGCACGTCATAGACATAATCCGCAAGTTCAATGCGGGAGTTGAAGTCACGGCAATTACGGACGTGCGCAATGATGAGATCAGACGGCAGATGTGGGACAGGGGTCAGGATCCGTCGCAAGTTGCTTTCTATAGCGACGCTGACGAGATGCTGGACAGGGAAAAGCTGGACGGTGTTATGATCGGCACGCGGTGTTCGCTGCACACCACGATGGGCCTGAAGGTTCTGGACCGGAACCTGCCGCTCTACCTGGAAAAGCCAGTCGCGACGAATATGGCCGATCTCGTCAGGCTCCGCGACGCGGCTGAGAGGATCACAAGCGAGGTGGTGGTGTCGTTTCCGCTTCGGGCGACGCCGCTGGTAAAGCTCGCAAAAGAGATAATAGATTCAGGTAAGATAGGAACCGTCGAGCACGTTCAGGCCTGGAATAACGTGGGATACGGAATCTGCTACTATATGGGCTGGTATCGTGACGAGAACGAAACACAGGGGTTGTTCCTGCAAAAAGCAACCCACGACTTCGACTACATCACCTACTTGCTCAATCTCCGGCCGCGCTGGATCTGCGCGATGACCTCCAAACGCATATACAGGGGCGAACACCCGGCAGGACTTACATGCGACGACTGTGACGAGTGGGACGAGTGTATGGAGAGCCCGTTCCACCTGTTCTTTTCGAAAGGCGAGGCCGACGAGGTCATAAGAAATGGCAGACCGTGCGGGTTTGCGGTGGATACCGGCAACGAGGACTCAGGCAGCGCCATCATTGAGTACGAGACCGGCATGCACGTCTGCTACAGCCAGAACTTCTTCGCTCGAAAGAAGGCCCACGCCCGCGGCGGGCGTTTCCTTGGCTATAAGGGCACACTGG
>JBMFPI010000475.1:0-1836 GCA_049969195.1 Armatimonadota bacterium | reverse complement strand
ATCAGTTGGCGAATCAAGAGTATCGCCACTCCCACAAACTGCTACTTTCATTCGGGTTCCATTCCTTTCGGATTCCGACTTGCTCGCTGTCCAATACGGACATATGCGAGAACCGGGCAGGAAGCCAAGACTGGAGTCCTGCCCGGAATGCGTCTACTGCTCGGAAGTCTTCACGTCCTCGATCTCGCCGAGACGCGCCTTCACGGCCGCCAACTGCTCTTCGAGAACTGACAAGTGAGACTTCAGGGCCGTCTCTTCGTCCGGCACAGCAGTGGGAAACACTGCCGCGACCGGCGGCACGAACCCAGCGTAGGGCAGAGCGAATCCACCTCTGCCCCGGCGAAACGCGAGACCTCGGCCTCCGCCGCCTCCGCGGCCCCAGGCCATTCCGCGACCAAGACCGTAGCCTATGGGGTTGGCGAACCCCGGCACGCTGTATCCGGCGCAGTAGCCGAGCCCACGACCGGTCATTGGCCCCATTCCCTGGGGACCAGTTCCATCACCTCGTGGCATATTGCCCTCCTTTCTGCCGCCTTCACTCAGCGGCTTGTTGATTGATATCCATACCCAAAGCTATCCCAGCGGTTCGCCGGCATTCTCACCAGGCGTCTGGACGTATACCTCGGCAATCCGCAGCACTACAACGCCCTTCGGGCGCGTTCCCGGTTTCTGCTTCTCCATGTGCGCGACCGCCGCGTCCATGTGAAGCCCCTCGGAAAAATACTCGGCCGCACCCTTCAATTGATAGCCTTCGCCCGACTCGGCATTCCAGGCCGATGCCGAGACTTTTCCCGTAGCCTTGATATTGGCCTTCGTGGTCTTCATGTAGTTGTCCAGAAGGAGCAAGGTACTATCGTCATACCAGAGCTTCCAGAAAATAGGCGCTACATTCGGCGTTCCATCGAGCGCCGCCGTGGCAAGAGCCACTATCGGCTGTTGATCCACGAGATTCCGCACGTTTTCGGATATTGACATTGCTTTGCCATTCCTCCTCCCCTCCGGGGACGCTAGATGTAAGTTGCATCTATAGTATACCGCGATAGTATCAGCAGGTCAACTTTTTTTCGATTTTTTCGATTACCGGCTCTGAGGATATTCAGCAGCCCCGACAGAACCACCATCACGACTGCATAGCACCCGATTATGGCGGGGCCGGTTGGCAGGTCCCAGACATACGATGCCACTAACCCCAGAACAGTGACCAGGAGACCGAGACCCCATCCGATGAGCAACTGACTGGACAAACGATCCGTGATCGAGATCGCCATTATCGCCGGAGCCACCAGGAATACGAACACGATCAGCACACCCGCGATGTCAACCGACAACGTGATAACTATGCCGAACAGGAAGAAGAACAGAAAGTCCCATGCGCGAACGTTCAATCCCTTCTGTCTCGCAGTCTCCGGGTCGGCGGATATCAGCATGAACTTGTCGCGATACACGTAGTGTACGATCCCGACGGCCGAATACACCGCCGCCGCGACTGCTATTGATTTCCATTGCACCCAAAGGATCGTCCCGGTAAGGATGTCCTTCAACTGTTCCGCCCCGTGTGGAGCCTTATCAATCAGCAAGATGGCCATCGCGGCCGCAATAGCGTAAATCAGCCCGATCACAGCTTCCTGCGGAATCTTGCTGTCGCGGAATCTGCACACCGCGAATATGGCGGCACCGATGGTAGCTAGGCCGAGCGAGAACCAATAGGATGCCCATGTGTGAGGCTGTATTCCAAACAGGAATGCTACAAGGGCTCCCAACGCAGCTATCTGCGCAAGGGCGAGATCGACGAAGATGATCTGCCGCTTGATGACGTGAATCCCAAGATAGGCGTGG
>JBMFPI010000474.1:0-1841 GCA_049969195.1 Armatimonadota bacterium | reverse complement strand
GCCGGGTTGGTGGGACAACATGGTCGGGCCGGGCAAGGCTTTTGATACGACGAAATACTGCGTTATCTGCTCGAATGTCATCGGCGGCTGCAAAGGCTCTACTGGGCCGAGCTCGATCAACCCGGCCACCGGCAGGCCCTACGGCCTGAGCTTTCCGATTGTCACGATCTCCGACATGGTCAACGCCCAGAAGCACCTTATAGACCATCTCGGCATCAAGCAGCTCCTGTGTGTAGTTGGGGGCAGTATGGGCGGCATGCAGGTGCTTCAATGGGCGGTGGCCTACCCTGATATGGTTCGCCTGGCAATACCGATAGCGACTACGGCAAGGCTATCGGCTCAGGCGATCGCGTTCGATGCGGTCGGGCGACACGCGATTATGGCCGACCCCAACTTCGCGGGCGGCGACTATTACGGCAAGGCAATCCCAAGCGCCGGCCTGGCAATCGCGCGTATGATAGGGCATATCACTTATCTGAGCGACCGGTCCATGCACGCCAAGTTCGGTCGAGACCTCCAGGACAAGACCGCCCCCGAATACGGTTTCGTGACCGAGTTCCAGGTTGAAAGCTACCTGAACCATCAGGGCGACGAGTTCGTGAAGCGTTTCGACGCGAACTCGTACCTGTACATCACCAAGGCTATGGACTATTTCGACCTCAGCCAGCCCAGCGGCGACCTGAGGAAGGCCCTGTCGGTGGTGAAGGCCGCCTTTCTGGTGATCTCGTTCTCTTCCGACTGGCTCTTTCCGTCTTATATGTCCAAAGAGATCGTAACGGCGCTGCGGCGGAACAATGTGGACGTCAGCTACGCGGAGATCCAGTCAGACTACGGCCACGATGCGTTCCTACTGGAGGTAGACACGCTGAGCAGGCTGATTATCAACTTCCTGGAATACGCTGGACAGGGATACGATGAGTACTAATCGTGCTGGACAGGCGATGAACGGCAAACGTATCCTGGAGCTGCGACCGGAGTTTCGTTACATCATTGACATGGTCGCTCCGGGTAGCCGGGTGCTGGACCTGGGTTGCGGCGAGGGCGATCTCCTCAAGGCTCTTCAGATCGAGAAGCGTGCTCGCGTGCAGGGCATAGAGCTTTCCGACAAAGCCATACAAGAATGCGTGGCAAAGGGCCTGTTCGTCTACCACGGCGATCTGGACGAGGGCCTGGCGGACTTCAACGACCAGAGCGTTGACTACGTGATTCTCACGAACACCATTCAGGTTCTCTACCGACCGGACTTCCTGATAATGGAGGCGGCCCGCGTGGGCAAACAGTGCATCATTTCGATCCCTAACTTCGCGTACTGGCGCGACCGTTTCCAGCTTATGTTCCTGGGCAGGATGCCGAAGACAAGGAGCCTGCCGTACGAGTGGTACGACACACCGAACATCCACCTCACCACCATCAATGACTTCCGCGTGTTCTGCCGCGAGCGCGGGCTTGTGATCCTTGAAGAGACCGATCTAGTGCTCGGTGACGGCCGGTGCCGGCGAGTGCGGGTCTGGCCAAACTTCTTGGCGGACTACGCGATTTTCAGGCTGACGCGGCAGGCATAGCACAGGCCGCCTTGCTGCCGGGCCGTGGCCAATTCGCGCCGAATAACGGCTTTGAGTGAGCGAACTCTTGGCCACGTGATAGGTTGTTGCGATAGGCGCGTCTTCGGCGGTTTTTCCCTCTTTAGGCTGCTGCGATAAAGACATCTCCGCGATCGTCTGGGGCATGCTGCCCCGGACGCAAGTTCGGCCGGGCTTGTTGCCCGCCAGTCGCGGCACAAACGGTTGGTTGATGCGCTCTGCGGGAAATATCCCGCCGGAGCTGGGGGCTGGCGTAAAATA
>JBMFPI010000473.1:0-1843 GCA_049969195.1 Armatimonadota bacterium | reverse complement strand
CCCAAAAACCGCGCGGCCTCCTCGAGCGGTTTTTGCGTCGCCGAAAGGCCGATTCGCACCGGCGGCGCGAGGCAGATGCTCTCAAGCCTCTCAACGAGCACCGACAGGAGCACTCCCCGCTTGTTAGGGCTAAGAGAATGGATCTCGTCGAGTATGAGGTAGCGGACGGTCTCCAGTGTCCGGCGCGCGGCGGAGGTGAGCATAATATGCAGCGATTCGGGCGTGGTGATCAGAATATGCGGAGGCCTCCTGGCCATCCGCCTGCGTTCTTCCGCAGAGGTGTCCCCGGTCCGGACGGCTATAGTGATCTCCGGCAGCGGCATACCCATCGCCGCCGCGGTCTGCCGTATCTCGCGAAGCGGCTCGGAAAGGTTGCGCTCAATGTCGTAGTTCAGCGCTTTCAGAGGGGAAACATAGAGTATCTCAACTCCCCGCCGTCCCGAGCAGTCCTGAGCGCTACCGGCACGGTCCTGAGCAGCGCTGGCGTCCTCCTGACCGCACTGAAAGACACCGGCATCGGTGGAATCATTGCGGCGTTGGTAATCGCATCGCGTACGGGGTCGGGCGGCGTCATCCAGATCGCAGAGCACCCGATTGATGCCGGCAAGAAATGCCGCGAGCGTCTTCCCCGAGCCCGTCGGAGCCAGTATCAGCGTGTTGGCCCCTCGGCTGATCAGCGGCCACCCGCGCCGCTGGGGCTCCGTCGGCTCCCCAAACTTCTCCCGGAACCAACGAACAATCGCGGGGTGGAAATCCTCAGGCAGATCGGCGGGCATAGAGTTATTATACCGCGGCCGTTGTTTAGGTGAGGATGCTTCACCGCAGTTTGGGGATCAACCCGAGCACCTTGCGCATTCTGGCGAGCGATTCAGAGGATCTCGCGGCGCAACGGGCAGCCTCTATTGCGAGCCTTGCCGCTTCCAAGGTGGGATTGTCAACTGCGAGCAGGGTGTAGCAACTGGCTATCGCGTTGCGGTAGTGAGCGTCGCTGCCGCCGATCTTGGCGACCGCACCGAGGCGCTTGTCCTCCGCAAGGTCCCGATTTCGCCGGACGAGCTCGCGGTCGAAAACAGACCCGCATTCGACCTCAACCGCATCAAACGGCGCATCGAAGACTGCATCGCCGATCCCCGTAGAGTGGTAGGGATGAACCGCTATCGCGAGTCCTCCAGCCTGGTGGATTGCCTCGACGGTTCTCTCCGGCGACAGTCCCTCCGGCAGGTCCTCACAAACAAACAGCGCCCCGATGTGCCCGACGCTCGAGTTGAGTTCCACCCCGGGTATTACCAGGAATTCCTCGTCAAGAAGGCCCCGACGCTTCAGATCCTCAGCGCATCTAACGGTCTCGAGCGCGCCCTTCACGCGATGGTGGTCCATAATGCCGACTCCCCCGAGGCCCAACCGCGCCGCGGCACGTAACAGACCCTCCGGCTCCGACACGCTGCAGTGGGAATACAAAGTGTGGATGTGGGGGTCGAGGGCAAGCTCAGCGGGACCAGCCTCGACCTGCGACAACCCGGACACCGCCAGCGCCTGGTTCGCCAGCCAGTCCCACGCGTCGAACCACCAGTGCCTGCACTCGCGATTTTTCCTCGGGGTCGAAAAAGACATATTACTCCGCGCAGGTACGGACGTTCGGGCGGTCGCAGGGGTTGGTTGCCGCTGCGTCGTGAGTGATGTGACACGAAAGGCAGGTGTTCACTAAGCGTGCGAAGAGGCCACGGCCGACTCGCTCGCTGGGACGGCGACGCTGCGGGTCGCGAACCCGGGAACAACCTCTGCTAGCAGCCGGCGCATCTCCGCTTCGTCTCCGCGGTTGACCAGCTGGTGCGTGCGCCTGAGC
>JBMFPI010000472.1:0-1847 GCA_049969195.1 Armatimonadota bacterium | reverse complement strand
CCCGAGATCGCGTCGAGACGGCACGTCGAACTGATCCTGCCGACGATTCAGGAAGCCCTCGACTGGGCTCGTGTGACCCTTGATGAGATCGACTGCATTGGCGTGATCAACCGGCCGGGTCTCATCGGCGCGTTGATCGTCGGGGTCGCGGCGGCCAAGTCGATAGCCTACAGCCACAGGATCCCGCTCGTGCCGGTTCATCACTTGGAGGCGCACATCTACGCCAACTGGCTGGCGTCGGATGGGCAACCGAAAGATGAAGGTACCGCGCCCGAAACGGACGGCCCGGATCCGGTGCAGTTTCCCGTGATCTGTCTGGTGGTATCCGGCGGGCATTCCGACCTGATCCTGATGAGCGGCCACGGTGATTACGAAATACTTGCGCGGACCGTTGACGATGCGGCGGGCGAGGCATTCGATAAGTGTGCTCGGGCAATGGGACTCGGGTATCCGGGGGGGCCGATCATCGACAGGCTTGCCAAGACAGGCAACCCGCACGCCGTCGAGTTTCCGAGGGGCAAGGTAGGCGACTCGCTCGACTTCAGCTTCAGCGGGCTTAAGACGGCTGTGATCCGCTACGTCGAGGGCGCCGGGGGCCGCGTTCCGCTGCCCGATCTCGCGGCAAGCTTCCAGGAGGCGGTCGTGGACGTGCTCGTCGAGCATACGTTCCGCGCCGCAACTGAACGCGGTGTCAAACAGGTCCTCCTGGCCGGCGGGGTAGCTGCGAACTCACGGCTCCAGGCGGCGATGCGGGGTCGCGCCCGCCAGCTCGGGGTCGACTTGATCGCGCCGCCGCCGATCTTGTGCACCGATAATGCCGCCATGGCTGCAGCCGCCGCTTTCTTCCGGTTCCAGCAGGGCGATCTCGCGGGGCTTGATCTCGACTGCTACGCCACGGAGGCGCTGGGTTCCCGGGCCTGACAGCGTGCGACGAAGCGTTGCGAGCCGGTTCGCTCGCTGAGCGTTACGGCAAGAGCACCGACAGCTCGGCCTGCGCGGCCCGGGCGTCGCGTAAGAGCCACGTATCGCTTGAGATGCGCAGACGGACTCGGGAGAGTACTAGGCCGAGCTCGCGGATTCCTGTGCCCGGGTACCAGCAGAAGTAGCCGGCGCGCCCGTTCAGGCTATGCCATTGCAGACCAATGCCTGCGGTCGGTTTCTCTCCTCGTCTGACGGCCGCGCTCAGGAACGGGGACCGCCGGCATTTCCTGGCCAAGTAGAGCCTGACTAGCGGATCTACGGGACCGCTTAGGTTCCTCCTCGAACTGACGCCCGAGAATCCGCCGGCGGCGTCCCTGAGAAAGCCTTCGGAGTCCGTGAAAACCCGCGGAGAGCTCAGGTAGCCGGCGTCGACGGCGAGCGCGTTCCAGCTCATCCTGCCCCAGAGCCCCTCCGCCTTCACCTGTGCCCGCCAGTGCGAGCTTTCCAGCTCTGCGCCCGCGTCGATGCACCAGCCGCGACCGAACGATCTGCCTTCCGGACGGTCAGCCTGCATGCGGGTTACGGCGCCGGAGAAATCCTCTCGGGAAACACTGCCAGCTACGGCGAGCTCGCTGTAGCTGTTCGCCGAAAGCCGTCTGACCCCAAGATCAAGGCTGCCGCGCACTGTGCCGAGCCGCAGCGGAAACGATCGCCCGATGCCGGCCCACTGCGTGCTCATTTTTCGCGCGTGCGCCTGCGGGAGATAGACTCGTTTAGAAGGTTCGGCCGTGTGCATGTCGATCCATAACTGTGCGGCGTCGGCGTTCCCGGTGTAGTTGTCAACCCAACCGGAGCCCACCCCGACCCACCACCTGCCGAGGCGCAACCGCCACCACTGCGCCACATCTATTCGGGCGCAGGCCGCA
>JBMFPI010000471.1:0-1856 GCA_049969195.1 Armatimonadota bacterium | reverse complement strand
CCATGCTCGCAGGCGGTGCAGAGGCCGCAATCCGACCGCTGTCGTACGCCGGGTTCTGTTCTATGAAGGCCGTCAGCACCAGAAACGACGACCCCGAGCACGCCAGCCGCCCCTTCGACCGGGAACGGGACGGCTTTGTAATGGGCGAAGGGGCGGGAGTCTTGATCCTGGAAGACCTCGAGCACGCCCGGCGCCGCAATGCGAAGATCTACGCGGAGCTTGTCGGATACGGCCTGTCCGCCGACGCCTACGATATGGTTGCCATCGACGCCGACGGCGCAGCTCGAAGTATGCAAAACGCCCTGAGAAGCGCCGGGATACCGCCGGAAAAGATCGACTACATCAACGCCCACGGCACGTCGACTCCCATCGGCGACCCGGAGGAGACAAAGGCCATCAAGAAGGCCCTGGGCGAACACGCCTACAAAGTCGCCATTAGCTCAACTAAATCGATGATCGGCCACCTTCTGGGAGCGGCAGGCGCGGTTGAGAGCATCGCGTGCATTAAGGCCATCACGGACGGAGTCATACCGCCCACCCGCAACCTCTTCGAGCCTGATCCGGAGTGCGACCTGGACTACGTCCCGAACACCGCACGCGAGGCCGCTGTCGAGTACGCCATGAACAACTCGTTTGGATTCGGAGGGCAGAACGCGACACTGGTATTTAAACGGTTCGAAGGATAGCTCGCCTGCTTGACCGCGCGTGCGAGGCGAACACGGGGCGCGCGGGACCAGCCGCCGGCAAGCGTGTGCAGCCTGCGGGTTGTTCACGTGTTTCTTGAGTAATGCGACCTGTCGCGACATCCTGATACATAGGAGTAGAACATGATCATCTCTGAACGGGCCGTAAGAATCGCTCCCTCACCTACTCTCGCTGCGTCTGCCAAAGCGAAGCAGATGCAGGCGGAAGGGATTGACGTCGTCAACTTCGGCGCGGGCGAGCCGGACTTCGACACTCCGCAGCACATCAAGGACGCTGCCATAGCCTCGCTGCAGTCCGGCTTCACGAAGTACACCCCGACCTCGGGCACGCCGGACCTTAAGAAAGCGATCTGCGCCAAGCTAAAGCGCGATAACGGTCTGGACTACGAGCCGTCGAATGTGATTGTGTCGCTCGGGGCGAAGCACTCGATCTACAACGCCGTGCTGGCGACCGTCCAGGCCGGAGATGAGGTGATCATCCCGGCCCCGTACTGGGTGAGCTACCCGGAGATCGTCGGGCTTGCGGACGCGAAACCTATATACGTGCAGACCGACGAGTCAACCGGCTTCACAGCATCCGTTGACCAGCTCCGCGCTGCCGTCACGCCCAGGACGCGCATGCTCATTCTGAACAGCCCATCGAATCCGACCGGCGGGGTCTACGACCGCGAGCAAATCACCCAGATCGCCGAACTGGCAGTCGAAAAGGGATTCTACGTGCTTTCGGACGAGATCTACGAGAAGATCATCTACGACGGACGCGAGCACGTGTCGATTGCGTCGCTTGGGCCGGAAATCAAGAAGCTGACAATAACCGTCAACGGTTTCTCCAAGGCCTACTCGATGACTGGCTGGCGCCTGGGGTACGCTGCAGCCGAAAAAGAGATCGTCTCGGCGATGGAGGCGATCCAGAGTCACAGCGCCTCGAATATGGTCAGCTTCACGATGCCCGCGGCGGTTGCAGCGCTTGAAGGGCCGCAGGACGTGGTTGATGAGATGGTCATGGAGTTCGACACACGCCGCAAATACGTAGTCGAGCGCCTGAACGCAATCGAGGGTGTCACCTGCTACACGCCCGGGGGCGCCTTCTATGTTTTTCCTAACGTGTCCGGGCTTTACGGACGCAGGTACGGCGATACCGTAATAGACGGC
>JBMFPI010000470.1:0-1862 GCA_049969195.1 Armatimonadota bacterium | reverse complement strand
CAACCGATTCTAGCAGAACCGGTCGGAGTCGAACCACCAGCTCTCTCAGCTTTCCACTGCCGACGGGACAGGCTCAGCGTCCGGCCGGCAGCGTGCCCGTGCGCAAATGAGAACCGCGCAATCGAGCAGGGGAGACCAAACGATGTGGAACCTTGAAAGACCGAACAAGCCGGCACTCCCGAACTCATACTTCTGGACGTGGGATCACAGCACGAACTGGGTGCTCGACGATCCCGGGCTTCAGAACTTTGGGTGCGCAAACAAGTATCTCAAACGGCTGGAGACCTTCGTCGAAGACTACCGGCGGCTCACCGATGCCGCCGCGGGTCTTGGGGTGAAGGGCATTTTGATCTGGGGCTTCCTGCGAGACTCGCACGGCGGGGTCGAGTATTCAAAGCGTGTCGCGGACTATGCGGCGTCGAAAGGCGTAGCGATCATGCCGGGCATCGGCACTACGTGGTACGGCGGGGTCTACTATGAGGGAGATCATCCGTATAATCTGGAGACATTCCTCCAGAAAAACCCCGACGCGCGAATGATAGACGAAAAAGGCGAACCGCAAGAGCACGGTGCTTGCCCAACCCATCCCGCATACGTTGACTGGCTTGCGGAAGGGCTGCAGTGGTTGTTCAGAGAGTTCGAGATTGGCGGGGCGAACCTGGAAAACGGCGATTTCGTCGTCTGTTACGAGCCACGCTGCACAGCACACAAGGCCGAATGGCCCCCGGATGACCCGGACTTCTTCCGCTTTCAGGCTTTGAGTTACGTTCCCGCGCTGGAAGCCGTAGCAGGTCAACTCAAGGACAAGCTCGTAACGTACGCCACCTACACCGGCTTTGTGCCCGGGTCAGACCCCGAGGGCAAGTCTCAGCGGTTTATGAGCTGTAGAAGGCCTGCAATGTTCGACAGGCTCCGCCCCGACGCGGTCTGCCAGTGGACGATAACGGAGATGGTCCGCTCGGACCAGCTCCCGCTGAAAGCGTTTCTCGACGAAGGCGCGCCGGCTGAGGTCTTCGATAATCCCCGGTGGCCGAACGACATCAGACCGCCGAGCACAAGGAGCGTCGGGTTCCTGCACCAGGCGAGCCAGTGGAACCGGATCGGTCGCTATCAGCTCGCAGTAAGCACGATCAAAGAGGGCTGCCTCAGGGCGTATCGGGCCGGCCTGGAGGGCGTGAGCATCCACGGCGAGGTTACCCCGCACCACATCCCTTCGGCGCTCAATTACCTGGCGTTCTCGCACTTTATCCACTGGCCGGAGGACAGTCTACGCGGCTTCGGCCGGAAGACGATGGCGCAGGTGCTTGGCAGCGAGGATGAGGGTGAGGCTTTTGTGCAGCTTCTCGCCGCTTGGGACGAGGGCACGCTGACCGATGATCAGAGAAAGGAACTGCGAGACCGGTGCTGGGGCGGCAAATGGGGGCTGCAGTCTGTCGAGGACCTCGAACGCTCGCGGTTTTGGCACTGGCTGCACGCCGTCGCTGCTGGCCGACTCGAGAAGCACACGGTAAGCTGGTTCTAGCAGCTTCCTATATTGGCCCGTGGCCTGCCGCAGCGGCGGGGTACCCTTGATGGTATTGCCATCGTCGTCGCGATAGCATGCCAATCGGGCATTTCGACGGTTCGACGCTCCTCGACTAAGCAAGAGACTCGCCGGAAACGCGCCTATTTGGACGAACCGGGGGTGTTACCCCCGCCCAGATTTTTCCTGATCCCCCGAGGCGTGTCACCTACGGACGAGGCGCCTCAGGCACTATGTCCGGGTCTCTTGCACCCTGCGGGAATGGTAGGGTTGATCCACCCAGCAATGGTGCACCGGGCACAATTTTAGCAGCGCAGCACTCCCTTTTCATTTGCGGGAG
>JBMFPI010000469.1:0-1867 GCA_049969195.1 Armatimonadota bacterium | reverse complement strand
AGCGCCGTCCCTCCCAGGTTCGAGGGTCGGATGAAGAGGTCCTGCACGACACACGAGACCCGCGCACGCATCGCTTCCGGGCCGGAGAGACGGCCGACCGCCCTCATCGGCGGCCTGGAATCGCTCTTGAAAAACAGATGAGTCGCATCGCGCGACCCTGTCAACCGGCAGAGCGTGTCGACCAGCACTGCAAGAGGCCTGCGATGGTCCGGCTTTGTCTCGGCGGAACTCAGCACTCGCACGACCCAGTCGAACCGCCAGTCCCGGACCGTGTCGAGAATGCGCTGCGCGTAGAACTCCGACAGCGCCGATATGTGCGGCTCATACTCGCTGGCGGGGACGCATTCCTTGAACCCTTTGACTACACGACTTTCGAAGCTCGTGCGCGAATGCGGCCAGAATGAGCCCAGCACGCAACCCGCGTCGCACGGATCGGAACGGCAGACGGAGTCGGCGTCGATGAGCGTTCGCAGCGGAACCGGCGCGGGCGGGCGGCTCACCGCTCGGCCCGTGATGCAAAGTGATCGTAGACGGCCCTTGAGATTCGGGCTATTGCCATATGCGCGTCGCCGGTAGACCGAGCGTCCCTGGTGAAAACGGCGATCGAGTAACGGAACGCATCCGTCGAAACGATTCCGCAGTCGTGATAGATTCCCTCACGAGAACCGGTCTTGTTGGCGAGTTTGGCCTTCTCCGGCAGAAAAAGCCCCAGCCGCGATGTGTCCTGTTGGTGTGCCAGCATATCAACCATCATCTCGTCCCACTCGCCGCCCAATGCCTGCTTATTAGCGATCCGCGCCAGCAGGTCCGCGATTTCGCTTGCTGTGCACACGTTGTCGAGACCCCGTTCGATGGCCTGCCAGTCGTACATCTTGCGCTGCAAGGTCGTTTTTTCGAAGCCCATAGCGCGCATGGTGGAGTTGACCCTGTCGGTGCCGAGCACGTCGACGAGGATGTTGGTGGCCGTGTTATCGCTCACGACTATCATAAGCCAGAGCAGGTCTTTGAGTGTGAGCTTGACACCGGTATGAAGATAGCGCATCACCCCGGAGCCTTTGACGCGCTGAGCCTCGGCGAGGCTGAACTCCCAACCCATGGCTAGCTCGCCGTCGCGCACCTGCCTCATCGCCTCGACGAGCATAGGCAACTTAATGACGCTGGCAGAGGAGATAACAAGGTCGTCATCGACGGATATGCTGCCGGCGTTCGAGATGTCCCTCACGGCTACCGAGACTTCTCCGCCGCACTCCGCCGCTATACAGGCTATCTGTCGTTCGATTTCCATTATCAGCGACGAGCCTCCGGTACCAGGCTCAAGACACGGGTGCCGCCGCCCTTGAGCGCCAAGACATGCCGCTCGCCCTCGAGGACTGGTTTGGCGGTCGTGCCGTCAACGGCATATACCATGCCGGAGGGCGGAGCCGGGAGAACCAGCCTGCCGGAGCAGCCGTTCGGCAGCGTCACGCTGCCAACCGGGCATCCGCGATCCTGCTTCCAGTCAACCTTGATCACACCCTTCGGCGTCGGAACGACAGCCTTTACCCACGCCAGCCCGGCAAGCTCGGGCGCGATCAGGGCCTGTTCGAAGCCGGGCTTCGCAGGCCACACGCCCCCAATATACGCGGGAAGCAGTTGCCCGGGCCCCGACGACCACCCGTGACAATACGAAAGGTTCGGCTGTTCGTAAGGAGTCGGCCACTCCGGATCAAATTTCTCCCAGAAAGTAGTCGCCCCCCGAGCGATCATGGCGCCCCAATAGGTCCTGATCAGATCCAGGGCCATTCTCGACCGACCAGCCGCAAAAAGTGCTGAAGCCACATAGAAGTTCATATAAGGCGTCGTCACCCCGGGTGCGCGCGAGCCCCTG
>JBMFPI010000468.1:0-1906 GCA_049969195.1 Armatimonadota bacterium | reverse complement strand
TTTGCAGGGTCGGTCTCGAGATCGCTGCCGAGGACGTGCACGTCGGCGTCAGTCTTGTAGAGCCGGCGGCCCTGGTCGTCGGATATCTGCGAGACGGCGGCGCCGGGTCCGGTGACGAAGACCGACTGCAGCGCATCGAAGACCATATCCAGCGCGAGCGGCTGACGCGACTTCGGCAGGATGATGGACATGGGTATGGCGAAACACCACGCCCCCGTGCCTCCCGATCCCGAATAAGTTCGACTGGCGCTCTGGACGTAGGTCCAGTCAGTGGCGCTGTTTATGGTCATCACGTTTGTGCCTGTGTCGTAGCGGGTCTGGTTGTCGTCGTAGGGAAGGTTGGGGTCCCATATGTACAGGCGCTTGGGCGTCCCGTCGACGGCTTTGTACGGTATCACTGTGTGAGCCGCCTCGCCCATAGCGCTATTTGCGATCGAGAGAACCGGGTAGTCACCCCTGGCCAGTGCGTTCTTGACGGTGTTGAAGGCCACCACTGCGTTGTTCAGGTTGCCTGCGTCCACTACGTCGATGAAGTTCTCTATTCCGGCGGCGCTGAACTGCCGGGCCTGCAGGATGTTGATCGCCTGGTGGAGGTCGCTGCGGTCAGGTGACTTCGTTCCCGTGTAGAAGCTCGCTGGCGAGCAGAAGCCGAAGTAGCCCCCGTACTTGAACAGCGCCAGGGCCATAAGCGACATCCCGCCGCAGTTGCCGTTTTTGGCGCAGCTCTTGAAGATCTCATAGAATGCGCAGTCAAGGGGCGCCTCGACGCAATCGTGGGTGGGGTTGATGCCCAGGTAGGCCTGCCTGTAAAGGTCCCAGGAGAAGTCGCATGAGCCGACGCAATGGGGAGGCTGCTCTCCCCAGTTCTCGAAATACCAGCCGTCTCTCTTGGGGTCGAACTCCTGCCCCAACGCGGCTGCGGCGATGACGCCGACCATAACAACGGCAAGAACCAGCCTTTGTGTCCTCATCTCCAACAGCTCCTCAGTACCTGTAAAGCACCGCCGCGGACGGCTCCGACAACTTGCCCATCTTATCCATGGCTTGAACGCGATAGTAAAGGTCCGTGTCGCGAAGCGCCGTAGTGTCCACAAACTCGTTGCCGGCAACCAGGCCGCTAACCTGTCGGAACGGCCCTGAGGCCGACGTGCTCCGGAACACCAGGAAGCCTGAGAGCACGTTTGCGTCGAAGGTGGGCGTCCACCGCACCGTCAGGCCGCACCCGGTCGGCGGGGCTCCGCTGGGCGCAAGCACTACGGGGGTCGCGGGCACGTCCCTGGAATAAGTGAACGTGCTTATGGCCGGAATCTTCGTAAGGTCCGCGCTCTCGCTTTCGTTGCCGAGCCAGTCCACCGCCGACACCCTGTACCAGTAGACCTTGTTAGGATCGACGTTCTTGTCCTCGAACGAGGCCAGCACGGCGGTCGGGTTCGGCTCCGCGGGAATATCCTCGCACTTGACCTTCATGCCCGCCCATTTCGTGGGCGAGACCGTGCCGTCCTTGAAGACGCACGCAACAAATACCGGCGGGTCGTCCTCTTTTTCGGAACGATAGACGTGAAAAGCGCAGAGGTCCTGTATCGGCGACGCCAGCCACTCGATAAGAACCGAGTGGCTCCTAGCCTTCATCGCGGAGATGATCGGGAAGGGCGGCGCGGTCTCTTCGAGCAGTTTCTGGCAGACGTATTCGTTGGTGTCCGGGCAGCCGCTTGAGTACTTGCCCGGGTAAACGTTTCGGGACGCATCGAACGCGCGGACCCAGTAGGAGTAACAGACCGGCGAGCCGGGCGGGACGGAGTAGTCATCATAGTAGATTCGACCGGCGTCGGCCTTCCTCTTCTTCGCCTCGACTACGCTGATCTCGCCGACCAGGGCAAAGTCACAACCGGGCATATTCGTCAGTGCT
>JBMFPI010000467.1:0-1939 GCA_049969195.1 Armatimonadota bacterium | reverse complement strand
ATCCCATCCTACACTGCCGCTCGACCAAGTCGCGCCATCGTAGCTTCTGTCAAGGTGGGGGCGGTTTGACGCTTACATCCCTGCGTAGGAAAGCGTTTCTTTTCGGTCGTTGGCTAGGTTCGAGTTCGTCGCGCCGAGGGGTGTCGGGGTTGAGCCCGCGGAAGCCTGCTTGAACTCGGGATTTGTTAGTTTCGGCACGCCGTCGTCCCACTGCACAATCCCTGCGACATCGAGCCGGTCGCCTCGCGGATGCGAGGTATTCGCCGAGACCTGCATCCCGGACGCTCTGTCCAAGGACTCGATCCAGAGTCCCGGCCAGTCTGCCGAGCGCGACGTAACCACCGCGTCCGAGAAAAAGACCGCGCTCCCGGCGGGCAGAAGCCTCGCGTTACCGATGCTGCATGCGGTCGCAACCGTTATCCCGTCGCTCGTGCCGACAGCGCTTGTCAGCCCAACGCCGTTGGTTGCCTCGACAGACACGTAATAGGTCTTGTTCGGGAGCAGCGTCACACCGATCTGAGCCTGTGTGGCAGTCCCGGCGTTTGTCCAATCGACAACATCGCCCCCGCCTGCTGTCGTCCCGACGGCGTACTGGTAGTCCGATATCCCGGACTGCGGATCGGAGGAAGACCAAGAGGCGTGGATGGAGGAAGTTGTGATTGTGTAGATTCCGTCGTCGGTTACCACCGGAGTAGTGGGCGGCGTGGAATCGATGGGCACTGCACTCGCATAGGAACCCTTGCTGTAGTTGGACGGGCCCGCCGCGTGCGCGAATGCCGCATAGTAATAACGGGTCCCGGGCATGACCGCAGTATCGGTACAGGTCGAGAAAGGCGCTGCGACGTCTGCTACCAGCGTGCCCTCACTCGGGGTCACAGGGTACCTGTCGGTCATCCGCCGGATCATTGTGCCCGTAAACGTCGGGAATGCCGAGGTGGGCGGATTGATCCAGTTGAGCGTGACCGACGCCTCGCCGGCTGTCGCAGTCAGGTTCGCGACGCAGCAGATCGGGTTGCCAGACTGGTCCGGGTCCTGGCCCACCCAGACGCGGTCGAACCAAGCGTAGCCGCTGCCGGATTCGGGAGGGTGGAGTTCAACTCTGAGCCTGCCGTTGCTCTGGTCAATGAAATACGGCGCGACAGCTCTGCCGACATACAGCGTCCACCCGTTCGTGCCGGTCATCTGAGGATAGCACTCGAAAGATGATACTATGCCCTCACCCCATCTGGAGTAGATACCAATAACCTTCGCCGGGGCGCTAGTGCCGGAAGTCTTCGCCCACGCCTCGATCCGGTAGACGACGCCGGTCGCGCACGCTCCGTAGTTGGTCCACTCCCCGGCCCACCAATCGCCGCCCGCCTTGATCCTCTGGCTGGCGCGTCCCGAGATGCGCTGCGTTGCGTCTATGGCGTAAATATCCGGGTGCGATTGTCCGTCCCAGGCTTCCCAACCGTCTGCCAGGCCGAAGCTTCCGGTATCCATCTCGCCCGTAGTAATGAGCGGGTTCCCTACCGGTTCGAGTCCCGGTGCGAGGTAGAAGTCCAGCGTGGTGGTCAGGCCCGCTCCAACCGACACGTTGCCGACCGAATACCCTCGAAAACCGGCTTTGGATGCGCTCAGTGTGTAAGTTGAGGGAGTCAAGCTCGCTATCGTATACTTGCCATCCGGGCCAGTCGTCGCCGTGCGCCCTCCGGGGGACAGGCTGATGTTCACCCCCGAAAGGCCCAGGCATGTGATGGGATCGCGGACCGTGCCGGTAAGGGTAGCCAGGTTGACCGCGGTCATCGCAATGTCAACCACGGTGTTCTGCCCGGCCGACACCTGGATATTCGAAAGCACCTGGGTGGAATAGCCGGACTTGACCGCAGTGACGCTGTAAGTGCCCGGGCTCAGAAACACCGGGTCCGCGTAGTTCGGGAAAAAGTAGTTGCCTCTCGAG
>JBMFPI010000466.1:0-1981 GCA_049969195.1 Armatimonadota bacterium | reverse complement strand
GAGCCGAACGGGTCAAACCTGCTCCTGCAGGCGGTTTTGCGAGATGGGATTTCGATCTCGCACAGACTGGGCACGGTGGATTTGGCGGGCGAAACGCGGAGCGACATCCCGGTCGTGACTTTTCGGCGAAAGGACGTGAGCCAAGCCGATTTTGCAACGCTGCTGTATCCTTTCCGCGGGAAAGCAGATCCGGATGCGGTAAGCGCACGAGAGTTTGCCGTCGAGAACGGCTGCGGCTGCGTTGTCAGGGCGCCGGGTCGTATGGATGTCGTGGTCTGGCTCTGGGAGGAGGGGAAGGCTTCCCTGGCCCGAGATGTTTTCTCGTTCGAAGGCAGGGCTTGCCTTGCACGTGTGCACGACGGCAGCTTCTCGCTCGTCGGCGGACGGTTATTGAGACTGCAGGGCAGGACGTTGATGGCTTCGCATAACCCGGTGCCTGAGCTGTGTGTGGAATACCGGGATGACGCGGTGGTGGTGACCTGTCCTGTATCGGAGCCTACCCTCGAGATCGCGGCTCTGGGCCGAAAGTGGGCGCTCGTGAACGGAAAACGCGTTTTTCTCGATGGCGGGTGCGATACTTTCCGGCCGTTCGCCGGTCGGTGAGATGCAAAGAAAGAGGGCGGGCGCGCCCAAAAGGCGCGCCCGCCTGTCTCAACTATATCCGCTAACCCCGGGTACTAGGGAAGCACCTGGATGTCATTGCCGGATCTGATCAGAAGAACGCGGAACCCGTTCCAGCCGTCCCAGGCCACTCCGGAAACTCCGGTCACTATCGCCTTGTCTCCGTCGTTGCCCCAGACGCCGTACCCCTCGATTCTGATCGGGTAGCCCGATCCGTCATCGATGCGGTAGACGTACGGCCAGGTCGAGGTGTCCACGCGCAGGATGCCTGCAACTCTGACGAGCAGGCCGGTGGTGTTGAGATTGTCCGGCCAGCCGTAGTCCTCGCTGCCGCCCCTGAGCGTGACGGGCTGCAATCCGAGCGGCAGGCCGCCGACGCACTTGCCGGTCATTCCGAGAGGCTTGATCGCGTCATCGCCGGCGCTTGAGGTCACCACGCTGGACGCGAGGATCACGGCCTCGCCGTTCTGGACCGCCAGGCGCCCCTCAACGAGCGCTCTCTGACCCACCTTGGCTACCGGCTGTCCCGCATCCGGGATCACCTTGATTCCGGATGTGCGATCATCGTCTTCCACGTAGAAGTAGTCGGTGAACTCATCGTCCGCGGCCGGCAGGGTAACCAGCTTCGGCGTGTCGAACCTGACACGGGTGCCTGGGTAGCCCTGTTTGGCCTGGGCAATGGAGACTACCTCGGGCTCGCCGGCGATCTTCCAGTAGACGTTGTACTCGCCCGTTTGCATATTGCAGGTAACGGCGTAGACTCTTCCGCCGTTGAACCCGAGCGCAACGGTCTGGGCACCGGGCTCCGGCACGCCCTCATATCCGAGCGCCGAAACGCCGTTGCCGACAACTCTTCGAGTCCATACAGCGCCGATCGGATCATGGTTATACGTCGCCTGGCCGTTCCAGCTCATCCAGGCTTCTCCGTCCGCCGGGTTGCACGCGATAGCCGAGATCCAGTAGCGGCCTCCGTTCGGCACCAGGCTCGAGGTCGGGTCATTTCCGTTTGCATGCCAGGAGAAGCACCACTGCACAGGGAAGAACCCTTGCCCGGCGTTGCCCTGCCAGCAGGTCATCACATTGCTTGTCCCATAGGAGGTTGGATCTGCGGAGCCGTCCAGATACCAACCGAGGCCCGCAGGCCACGAATCGCCCGGAAGCACTACTGCGTTAGCGTAGCGCACCCAGTCGAACGTGACGGTTGCCGTAGATCCGGTGTATACTCCGGATTCACGAGTGGTCGCACCGAAGCAGAAGAATCCTGAGGTATCCGTCCGCAGGCCATCAGGCTGACCGTCGTATACCTTCTGCCCGTCCCAGTAGCACAAGGCTTTCTTGGTGGCTCTGTCCGTTGTGATGC
>JBMFPI010000465.1:0-1995 GCA_049969195.1 Armatimonadota bacterium | reverse complement strand
GCCGCCGGAATCAAGGTATACGTGTGCGCGGGTGAAACCGTAAGGAACGCAGTGAACCTGTTCAACGCCGGGTCGCTACAGGAAATCACCGCGCCGACAGTTGCCGCCCATTTCGGTATGAATGCCGCTCCCGGCCAGGGCTCAGGCCCAGGAATGGGTATGGGCGGCGGCATGGGTCGTGGCGGCGGAGGTATGGGTCGCGGAGGCGGCGGAGGCCGTGGACGCGGCGGACGGTAGACAGATCGAACGGAGGTAAGTGAAATGCCAAGAATGGACGGAACTGGTCCCGCCGGACAGGGACCTATGACAGGAAGAGGGCAAGGGCCCTGCGGCACGTCAGGCTCTTCGACGCCTCAAGTAGCTCCGCAGCAGTCGAGCAGTTGGCTCGGCAGATTGCTGCAAGGAGCGATGAGCGGTTTCGGAGTGTACGGCGTTCGCCGGGGCGGTGGACGCGGCATGGGAGGAGGCCGAGGACAAGGACGAGGCGGGAGACGGACGTTCTAATGAGAGTGGCCGTTACTGCAAAAGAAGCATCTGTTGACAGCCCGGTTGATCAGAGGTTCGGGCGTGCTCGATATCTCATAGTCGTTGACACCGAGACCGGCAATCGCGAGGTCCACGATAACGAGGTGAACCTGAACGCCGCGCAGGGCGCGGGGATACAGACGGCACAGAACGTCGCCCGGCTGGCAGTCGAGGCCGTTATCACGGGGCACGCCGGGCCGAATGCGTTCCGCGCCCTGTCGGCTGCTGGAGTGAAGGTCTATACGGGGGTTCAAGGAACCGTGGAGCAAGCCGTGGCGGAGTTCAGGGCTGGAAAGCTCACGCCGACTGACTCGGCCGACGTTGAGGGGCACTGGGCATGATTGTCGCTATTGCTTCCGGCAAGGGCGGCACCGGCAAGACAACCGTCGCCACCAATCTGGCGTTCGTCGCGGCGGGCCAGGGGCTCGAAGTCAGCTACCTCGACTGCGATGTCGAGGAACCCAACGGGCACATATTCCTGAAGCCCGAGATCGAAAAGACGGAGTCTGTCTGCGTGTCTGTGCCCGTTGTGGATGAGGGCAAATGCACGGCATGCGGGAAGTGCAAGGATATATGCCAGTATAGCGCAATAGCATTGCTTGGCAAGACCATACTTACTTTCCCCAACCTATGCCACGGATGCGGCGGGTGCATACTCGTCTGTCCAACTGGTGCCATTACCGAGACCGGCAGAGAGGTGGGAATCGTTGAGGAAGGAATGGCAGATGGGGTCCGGTTCGTGCACGGGAAGCTCAGAATCGGTGAGGCCATGTCGCCTCCCCTTATAAGGGCAGTCAAGCAACGACTTCCGGTCGAAGGAATTGCCATTATAGACTCCCCTCCCGGCACTTCGTGCCCGGTCATTCAATCGGTCAGGGAAGCCGATTACGTGCTCCTGGTGACGGAGCCGACTCCATTTGGATTGAACGATATGAAGTTGGCGGTGGAAATGCTGCGGGTTCTGAACCTGCCGTTCGGAGTTGTTGTCAACCGCGCCGATATGGGGGACGAGGCTGTCTTCGATTACTGCGGCAGCGAGTCCATCGACGTGCTCCTGCGGATACCGGACGACAGGCGGATAGCGGAAGCTTACTCGCGCGGGCGTCTTGCTGCTGAGGCGTTGCCCGAATACAGAGAGGTGTTCGCGTCACTGCTGAAGGGTGTTGTCGATGCACGATTGTGATATCGAGAAGATGTTGAGTGAGCGAGAGGCCCTGCTGATTCGTGAGTACGACGCGGCGCTGGATCTTGCGTGCTTTGGCGCTCGGGATACGATCTTGGATATTGCCACGGGTTCAGGCCGAATGCTCCTGCAGATTCTAAAGCGGGGATACTCCGTGGTTTCCGGCGACATTGACCGGGAAGCTTTGAACAGAGCCAGGGAACGACTCGGTGAATTGGCCAGCAAGCCTACGCTGGTGGTCTTGAATGCCCATCAGATGCAATTCGACGACGACAGCTTCCACGCGG
>JBMFPI010000464.1:0-2015 GCA_049969195.1 Armatimonadota bacterium | reverse complement strand
AATCCCAGCCACCACCGCCAGTCGACCAAGTCGCGCCATCGTAGCTTCTGTCAAGGTGGGGGCGGTTTGACGCTTACGGAGAGATAGCGCTCTTCGTCCTTGGCCGGGTCGCGGCCGTAGAAGCAGTTGGTGTTGTCGCTCATCACCATCGCGGCCCACGGCTCGGGCTGCTTGTGAGTTGTCCACGGCGCCCGGCTCTGAATCTCGGCCACTTTGTCGGTGGTGACCACCGGACCGTAGGTCATCACCAGAAACAACCTCCTCAGATACTCCAGCTTCGGGAAGCTGCTGCCGTCGTAGGGATTGCCGTGGGACATGACGTATGTGGTGCTCGCTGCTGTGCGATGATTCGTGACGGCCCAGATATAGGCGTTGGCGAATGCCGGGACAACCGTGTTGCCGCGGTTGGTCTCGTCCATCCAGAACTCCTGGTCGGGGCAGTCGAATAAGAGGTTCATCCTGGTCGGCATGTTGCGGGGGATAGAGAGGAAGTGGCCGAAGCGGCCGGCGTTGGTGGTCCAGGTGATCAAGGCTATGTCGGGGTTGATGCTCTTGAGCCGGGTCTGCATGCGGACGACGAACGCCTCCAGCCTTCGGTCAAGCCAATGCTGGTAGCGCCGAAACTCCAGGTCGTTCATGTCCGCGTTGGGAATCTCCTTACCGGTATCCTTCCGATAGGCCTCGCGGCAGTTGGCGCAATAGCAGCAGCCGTAGTCGTGGAGGCCGTCGAAGCTCCAGGCGGTGACCTTCGGATACCTGGTGACGATCTCTTCGAGGATCTCGATGAGCCTGTCTCCCCAGGGCCCCAACAGGCACAGGGGGCCGCCGTAGGGCTCCTTTAACGGGTCAACGCTCGGAATCTCCGTGGTGTTTGTCCCGATCCTGCGCCACTCGGGGTGGGCAAAATAGGGCTCACCCCAGAGAGCGGGCGGGACAACCCCGATGATCTTCAATCCGTGCTTCACAAACGCGGCGTAGTCCGCCTCCAGCTTCTCCGGAGGGTAGTACGGGCTGATGTTCTTGAGATACTTGCTGTGGTAGCAGACGTGTGTCGGCTCGGCGAAGAAGAGGCATGCCGTCCGGACGCCCTGCTTGACGAGTTTCGAAAGCGTGGCGTCGTCGGTGCCCGGCAGGCCGTAGCAGACGGCGGTGACGTCCTTGAGCCACTCCGGCACCTTGATCTCTCGAAACGTCGCCTTGTCGAACGGCTGCTTCATGATCGCCCTGTCCCAGATGTCCGGGGCCGGACTCGCAGCGCCACTCAGGCAGAGAGAGACCAGGCTCAGCGTCAGTACCCCTGTCAATTCTGTATCTCCGCAACCACCATCGAGTGGAGCTTCAGCTCGGGAACGGTTACCTGCACGCCGTCGGGCATTGCCGTCACAGGCAGGTCCAGCCCCTCTGGCTCCAGGTGGACTCGTTTGACACCGCGGTTGCGTAAGACAACCTTGATGTCATGGATCGGCACGATCTCTTCGCGCATGGACGAGTCGCATTCGGGAAGTGCTCTGCCGCCAGTGGTATTGATCTCGTTCAGAAGGTGGACGATTATGCGCTTCGGGTCCTGCTGCTGGTAGAACGTCGCCTGAACACACATTGGGGCCGAAACCTCGACCGGCACCCTGTTGTCCCCGGCGGCCCACCTGATCGAGTTGGCAATCAGTTTCCTTTCGTACTGATACGGTGTCACGAAGTAGGCCTGCCCGATGTCTGCGGCGAAGTATGCTACCCGGCCGCTGCCGGTTTTCGACAGGATCAGAAACGGATCGGTGTCGCGCGTCGCGATGACCTCAGCACCCTCTAGAGGCTTGACTACCGTGCTCCAGCCCAGGTAGTCCAGGAAATCGGACTTGTAGGTGCGGTTCAGCTCCAGCACTTCGTCGTTGGTGATCTCGTGAGGCTTCACCCTTACCAGAGTCGCCGGCTTATAGTTGGGCCACCGGGCGGTGTGATCGTCGAGCCTTTCGAACGAGGCCTTGAACAAGTCTGACAGGCCGAAGTCCTCTCGCCTGTCC
>JBMFPI010000463.1:0-2021 GCA_049969195.1 Armatimonadota bacterium | reverse complement strand
GGGCAACACCGCGGCTTTCGAGGTTTCGTCCAGGCAGAGAGCCTCCCCCGGTTTGGGACTCCACCGACACGACTGACGCCGTCAGATCCGGCAGAGCGAGCGCGTTGATCGCGCGCGCCAGCTTGTGAGCCTGCCGCTCGATATCGGACAGCGGGCGATGTATCGAGGCAAGAACTGGGATGTCGTTTATGGGGTCGCCGTCGCGATAGACGCGCAGCGTCGCCTCGAGCGCGGCAAGGGTGAGTTTGTCGATCCTTAGCGCTCTAGCAAGCGGGTTGGAACGGCACAGGGCGACCAGGTCTGCACGCCCAACGATGACCCCAGCCTGTGACGCGCCCAGCAGCTTGTCGCCGCTGAACGTGACCAGGTCCGCGCCCGTGCGCACGCTCTCCTGAACGGTCGGCTCGTGCTCGAGACTTGCATCGCTAAGGCCTACGTCCGGCCCAGCGGGCGACGTTATCGTCCCCTGGACCATCCCCAGCTCAACCAGTGCACCGCTTCCCACGTCGTCCAGCACCGGTACCTCTCGAGCTCGACCCAACGCAACCAGCTCCTCGATGGGCGTTTCTTCGGAAACGCCTGCGATTCTGAAGTTGCTGGGATGACAGCGAAGAATCAGGCCGGTGTCGCCGGTGATTGCGTTCGCGTAGTCAGCGATGCGCGTGCAGTTGGTCGTGCCCACCTCAACGAGCCTGGCGCCGGCGTAGCGGACTATGTCCGGCATGCGGAATGATCCGCCTATCTCGACCAGTTGACCACGCGAGATGACGACCTCCCGATCACGGGCCAGAGAGTTCACCGCAAGAAAGACAGCGCCGGCGTTGTTGTTCACCACGAGCGCGGCCTCCGCACCCGTAAGCTCAGTCAGAAGCGAGGCGACATGGTCCTGGCGCGAGCCGCGCTTTCCAGTGGCGACATCGATTTCCAGCGTGCTATGTCCTCTCGCGACGTCCATGAGCGCCTCGACGGCTCTCTCGCAAAGTACCGCCCGACCAAGGCCAGTGTGGATGATCACGCCGCTCGCGTTGATCGCCGGGCGCAGCGATCCGCGGTTTTCCGACCGTTTTTCCTTCGGACTCACACGAGGATTATAAAAGGCACGCGCGCTCAAGGGCAAGAGAACGGACGGCCGTACTCGGGCAGATGAACATCGAAGCCTACGAGCTCCCGCACGAAGGCTTCGGGGTGTTCGGTGTGGACCGGAACTACGAGCTTCGGCTCAACTGATCTGATGAAATCGAGCAAGTCCTGCCCGTTGGCGTGCCCGGAGACGTGGTAATGCTGAATCCTGTCGCCGCCATAATCGATGCCGAAATAGTCAAGCCAGTTCTTGAGTTTTCGCTGATCGATCTCCATCTCGTCGCAGAACGGCTCGGTCATCGCACTGATGAAGACGCTGCCGGGCGGCGGCGCGATATCGAAAAGCTCGTTCATATCGAAGAACCCTGCATGCACGATGAACCTGGCGGGGTCAGCAGCGATGTCGTAGGCGCGGATCCCACTGTAGTAATGGCACAGGCGGTCGCGTAAGTATTCGTTATCGTGGGCCAGGAACGCCTGCCGCATATCTTTATTTTTCTCGCCCCAATCCAGACACACACCTACCGTGTGCTTAGAACCTGAGTAATCGGCAAGAGAGTAGGTCATTGAGTCGAGGCGTTCGAGATATACCGCCAGGTTACCGACGCTCTCAAAGTCCGGGTATGAGTTCGGATCATCTTTTCCGAGCAATGCCCAAAGGTACGCGACTTTGGGATTCACAACTAGTGTCCTGCCCGTCGACTTCGCTACGGCGACAATAGTCCGGAGCCTGGCCGTATCCTTCCAACCGAAATCGACAATGACCAGACCGGCACAGTCGCGAACGATGTCCGTTATCCTGCTTTCCACGCCCGCCTCGTCGTCGCCCGAGCTGGAGAGCGTTCGACCGTTCCCGTCAACAATTCGGGTGCCCTCGGTGATAAGAACGTCCGGCCGAAGGCCCGCGCACCATGCACGCAGGCGCGACGTGATCTCCGTAG
>JBMFPI010000462.1:0-2028 GCA_049969195.1 Armatimonadota bacterium | reverse complement strand
GCGCAGCGGTTGCTGCCGCTGGTAACATGTCCCATCGCAAAGGCATCCGAATGAAGGTCTCTCAATGGAATATCTGATATGTCGACAGGTTGAAAGTGACCCCGACAAGGGACCACAGCGCGCCGGTGACGTAGTCTCCCAGAACAAGCCCGAGGAAGAACGGCAGTGACTGGCGATACAGCCTGAGCCCACCGTATCGCAGTATGACCAGTTTGATAGCCCAGGCGATCAGGAACGGCAACCACAGCCATATCAGGCCCGGCCCGATACAGTAGCCAAGTGGGTGAAACGGAAACCAGGTGAACCTGGCGCGCAGCCAGGTCAGCACGACTACCAGCCCCGCAGCACCGAAAATCGCGCCCCATCGCCCGGACTCGGCGTGAAATCCCTGGTTCACTGCGCTGCCCAGCCAGTCGTAGCTCTCGATACCCGTCCACCAGGCGAAGCCCAGACACTTCACAGCCCCCTCGCGGTAGAGTATGTGCAGACAGCTCCACATCCCGCAGACCGTCGCCAGAACGAGCGCTATCAGGATCGGCGCGATAAGATTTCGCATGCTGAGCTTGTGTTCTTGAGCCAGTTTCATCGCTTCCAACTGACTGGGCATCATGTGGCTGCGATTGAGGCGCCAGTACCAGTGGCTTACTGCCGCCGCGGCCAGGTTCGCAGGTCCCAGCGCGCGGGAGTCGAACAACCGAAACAGATTCTTCGGTTCGAGGTCCCATACCGTGTGCTGGCCTCCCGCCTCGGCACGAACTCGCGTGATGCAGATCGAGAGCAGTAAATACACCGCTAGCACCACCAGTGCCCAGCCGGGGCTCATCCCGGCCTGACGCCAGAACACGAAGAAGACCAGCATGCCCGCAACAAGCCCCCAGAACGCGACGCGGTAGGACATAGGCTCGTGGGCGTCCGATCCGTCCGGCGGACCGACCGCCGTCCTGATCGCTCGGGCCAGGTGCCGCCTGCTAATAAGAAGCAGCGACACGCCGAATGTGAGCCAGGCGCCGATCCCTTGTTCCATCACGAACGGAAAGTCGGGAACGTTGCCGTATCCGAGCGTGTAGCCGATTACGTTCTGCGCCTTTATGAAGAGGTAGAAAAACCAGCACGAGAACGAAACGTCCAGCGGAACCAGGAACGCCAGCCCTATCGCGAACGGGTAAAACGTAGTGCAGAACCCGCCTCTTGCTGCCGCAGACCAGGGGGCGTTGGGCAAGACAATCCAGGTGTGCCTGATGGGCAAATACGGCAAGCTCGGATAAAACTCGTGAAAGCCGTTGAGTATGTTTATTGCGGCGGCAAGGCTGAAGCCGGACCACATTATTTTTGACCGAAAGAACGATCGCGCGAGCGATTCCTCCGTCATCTCCAGAGGCAGTCGGACAATCGGAAACGAAAGACGCAGCTCATCCATCCACGCCCTGCGAAGCAGGACGTTCATGCAAAGCATCATCCATCCGGCGGCGAATATGAATATCGACCAGAAAGCCAGAGGCGCAAGCCACATTTTGAGCACGCCCGGATCCCAAAGAGAGGCGTTTCCGCTAAAGTAACCGGCGAGCAGCTTCTTATCCCAAACCAGCAGCCACCTCGGCAGGTGAGGAAAAACCGTCTCCTCCCACTTGTTTTCCGACATCGCGAACCACGAAGGCCAGGGCATCGAGGAGATGAGGTTGATGATGTAGTCGTGGGTGGCGATTGTGCAGGAGATTACCAGCATTACGTAGATCACCGCGAGCTCGGCAGGCCTGAAAGCGAACCGAGGCGCGAACCGACGCATCAGCGCGTTCAGGCCCAACAGAACGAACAGGTAGAAGATCGGCGTCACGAAGAGGGGATTGAGTGTCAGGAGCACATACCAGCGCAACTCGGCAGCGATAACCCAGTAGCAGTTGAGAGGAATCAGGGCCAGTCCGACCACAAAGGCTCGGCGCAGATTCGTCTTTTCTCCGCCGCCGACGCCGGCCTGTAGCTCCGATGCGGAACCAGGGTTCCCCCCGATCTCCCCGGGCTTGACGCAGGCTG
>JBMFPI010000461.1:0-2036 GCA_049969195.1 Armatimonadota bacterium | reverse complement strand
ACCCGACCACCAGAAACGCGTCCACGGCCACCGCAAGGGCGATGTTTTGGGTGATAATACGGCGGGCCTTTCTCGCCAGCGACACGGCGTACGGCAGCATCAGGATGTCGTCCGCCATCAACGCAACGTCCGCCGCCTCGACCGCAGCGTGACTTCCGACACCTCCCATGGCGATCCCGACGTGCGCGGCGGCGAGCGCCGGAGCGTCGTTAATTCCGTCTCCTACCATAGCCACCCCGTCGCGGCCCGAGGCCAGTTCCCGGATAAACGCGACCTTGTCCTGCGGAAGTAGCTGACTCCGGACCTCGTCGATGCCGAGCTGTGCCGCGACGGGGTGTGCGCTCTGCGATGTGTCGCCGGTTAGAATGACCGTCTTGCGAATACCGCTTCTCCTGAGCTCGGTGATCGCACGCTGTGCACTGGGTCTTACTGTGTCGGCTGCTCCGATCACACCGACAGGTCCATTCTCGCCGGCTACGTAGACGGCCGTGCAACCCCTGGAAAGCATTTCGGCCGCAGCCGGAACCTGCGGAACCTCTATCCCGAGCTGATTCATGAGATGCAGGTTTCCGACGTAGTACAGTCCGCCATCGACCACGGCGCGCGCGCCCCGGCCCGGCAGCGCCTCAAAAAACGAGACGTGCATTTGCGGGGTCCTTTGCTCTCTTGCGCGCTCTACTATGGCGTCAGCAAGTGGGTGTTCCGATCTGGCCTCCACTGCCGAGGCGATTGCGAGCACGTCGTCGGCTTGGTGTTCGCCGAAAGGCACGATGTCGCAAACTCGGAGCTTACCGGTCGTGAGCGTGCCTGTCTTGTCGAACGCGACAACCGAAACCTCTCCTAGCGTTTCCAGGTGTGCTCCGCCCTTGATCAACACTCCCGACCTGGCCGCGTTTGCAATGGAAGCTACGATGGCCACCGGGGTCGATATCACCAGTGCACACGGGCACGATACGACTACGAGGGTCAGCGCCCTTCGGATCCATTGTTCATAGGGTCCGCCGAATGCGAGCGCCCCGAAAACGGGCACAGCAGCGGCCAGCGCGATGACACAGGGGGTATAATAGCGGCCGAAGGTCTCACTGAACCGCTGTGACGGCGCTTTCTGTGCCTGAGCTTCCTCGACCAAGTGGACGATTCGAGCAAGCGTATTGTCTTCAGCCCTGTTTGTGACTCGCACCTCGAGGGCGCCGCTGCCGTTGATAGAGCCGGCGTATATCGCATCGCCCTTACGTTTCTCTTTCGGCACCGGCTCGCCTGTGATCGGAGCCTCGCTCACCGAAGATTCCCCTTCGACCACCGTGCCGTCAACGGGGACTTTCTCGCCGGGCCTGATCGACACGATGTCGCCGATTTCGATTTCATCCAGCGGCAACTCAAGGACTCTGCCGTTTCGGCGGACCGAGGCCGATGCCGGGAAAGCCTCGATCAGTGCTCTGATCGACCGGCGCGCTTTGTCGACGGTAAGAGCTTCCAGCGTCGCCCCGAGCGAGAAAAGAAACATAACCGCGGCGGCCTCGGCATAGTCGCCGAGCGCTATCGCTCCTGCCGCGGCGGCCGTCATTAGAAAGTTGGTATCCAATGAAAAGGCTCGCAGGCTGTAGTAAGCGGTTCTCAGCGCAAATGCGCCGCCGAGCACTGCCGAAAGAACAAAGAGCGGAGCGGTTGACATTCGACCACCTGCCGCCCACTCAATCGCCAGGCCCCCGGCCATCAGGACCCCGGAAAGCGCGGTGAGCGCTGTCCGCAGACCGCGCATCGGTGAAGGTTTGGCAGGTTCGGGGCCTGCCGGTTTGGCTGCCTCGACGTCGTAGCCCAATTCGCGGATACGTCTCTCGACCGCGGCTATGCTGGTCCGGTCGGGTTCGTACTCGACGATCAACACCGAAGTGGCATAGTTGACCGATGCCCATCCCACGCCCGGCATGCGGCCTATCGCCGCTTCGAGCTTCAGGGCGCAGTCCGGGCAGTCAAGCCCCGCAAGCCTGATCCTCTCGTGTCGGAATCTCTCGGCTAAGGTCACGCCGAGCTCACGA
>JBMFPI010000460.1:0-2036 GCA_049969195.1 Armatimonadota bacterium | reverse complement strand
CCGATTCTAGCAGAACCGGTCGGAGTCGAACCACCAGCTCTCTCAGCTTTCCACTGCCGACGGGACAGGCTCGCCGGGGCGTACCACTGCTACACGGGCTGTGCGGATCAGTCGACTCGCTTGGCCTTTTTCCCCGGGAGAGACAGCGGGACGATAGCCGTTGTTGACATACCTACAAGACAGGTAGCCCGATTCATCCAGGTTGGGGGGCCGCTGTACGACATAGACGCCAACGAGTCCGCTCACGAGCTGTATTTCACCCTGAGAGAGGAGCAAGCCGTGGGCATAGTACCGGAATCCGGCGGAGTCGTGGAGCGCGTCCACACCGGGGGGAGCGGCGATGACCCGGTAGACATAGCCGCATCCGACACGACCGCCCGGTTCTACGCGGCGAACCGCGGGACCGGGCAGATCATACCCGTCCGCAGGCCGGGCAATATTCTCGAGCCGGCAATCCAGGTGCCCGACGGTTTGACTTCGCATTCCCTGGCTGTGGACCACTCTCGTCTGCGGTTGTATGCCGGGTGCCAGGGAAGTCCGGGAGCCGGGTTGCAAGATCAGGTGCTCGCAATAGACATCAACCCTTCGTCGGCCACATTCCACACGATCGTCGACAGCTTCGCCCTCCCCGCGAATTGCTTGCCGCGACGAATGGCCGTAAACGAGGTAACAAACCGGGTATACTGCGTCGGCGGCGAGTCGCTGGTGATCGTGGACATAGCGCCGAGGGACGTACGGACCCTATACATACAGCCGGTGACGGAAAACGTAGCGGTCGATCCATTGGCGAACGTTGTCTGGGTTACGCGGACGTGTGCGTTATACCAGGGGGAGCTCAACAACTGGTTCGTGCGCATAGACGGCTCGACAGAGCAGATCACAGGGTTGTGGAAAGATTACTGGCTGGGTCCCGGCGGCATAGCGCCGGATTACGCATCGCACAGCGCATTTTTCGCCGCGGGCACTGCTGCAGCAAGATGGACAGGTTCGGACTGGCCCGAGTTCATAGGCCTTGCCTATCAGCCGACACAGATAGCCATCGATCCGGTGTCGGCGAGGTTGTGGACCGGGGATACATACGTGGATGCCGTTCATCAGGTCGATACGGGCACGCTTCAGGTGACGCGCGTAATGACCACGGGCGACCGCGCTCACAACGGCATCGCGTTCGACCACGCCGGCTATGTATATGCCGCCTGCGGCGACAGGAACCTGAGGCCCCTTCTGGCAGTGCTTGACGCTTCCACAGGTGCGGAGGTTACATCCATTCAGGTTCACCATTGGCCTGAGGATGTCGTGGTGAACCCAACATCGCTGAAGGCCTACGTTGCCTGCCCGGCAAGCACGTGTGTGGACGTCATCGACATCGATCCAGCCTCCCCAAACCGCCGGAAGGTGATAAAGAGCATACAAGTCGACCCGACGCCGGGATGGGGAAATGAACCCTATCGGCAGGCTGTTGACCCCGAGCAGAACCTCGTGTTCGTTGTGACGATGGGCAACATCATTGGCCCCAAGCCGTCGCGCGTGGTTGCGATTGATGGGACGACCGACTACATCATCGACTATCGTGAGCTGTACACGGAGGCCTCGGGGAACGTAGGCATTGCGTGTATCCCTTCCCTTAAACGCGTCTATGTGGGAGTTGACAGAAGGCCTGGCCCGGGCATCCCCGGAGACACGGGTCTCGACATCCTCGACGGCGATAGAAACTCACTAAGCTTTCTCGAGACCATTTCGCCTGTTCAGCTCCCGTATGTTGCCTACGAAGTGTGCGCAAACCCGGTGACCCGACGGGTGTATGCCAGGTGCGAGGTACAGGGTACGATCGCCGTCATTGACGGGCTGAGCGGCGAACTGCTCTTCACTGCCGGCAGCGAGCGGTATGCGACCCGACTTGCCGTTGATCCGAGAACTGGTCTTCTGTACGTCGGTGCGCCTGACACAAGCTCGATCCTGGTTTTCAGGGACGAGGTGCAGCACGACATTGCTTCGGTGAAGAAGCTGCCGGACGGGACGTTTGTTGAGCTCTCGGC
>JBMFPI010000459.1:0-2059 GCA_049969195.1 Armatimonadota bacterium | reverse complement strand
CACGCACTCAGCAATGGAGACAGTATGAACCAGCAGCAAACACCTCGCAAGGTGCGGATGGTTTGACGGTTACGTTGCTCCGACTTCGCGTCCGCTGATATGATAGGCCTGTGCGGATTATGCCGTGGAGGAGGCTCTTGATGACGTTGTCTGTCGCCGCTGTAGTATGCAGTGGGTGCAGCGCCGCCGAGCGGCTCTTCAGCTTTTCAGGCGAGCGAGCTTTTTCCCGGTTCGCGATGACGCGAGCAAAATGGGACTCGAAGACGAAAGGCGTTGTCTTCCACCCGGACTCGTGCCCTGATGCCCTTGCCGCAGGAATTGTCGAGTCCCCGGAGGTGCCGGTTAGACCCGGCTTTGACCACGCAATTATCTCCTGGAACGCCTCAACCCTGCCCGGCAGCTACCTGAATATCTACCTCCAAGCAAAGATCGACGACCAATGGACCCCGTGGTACCGGATGGGCCTGTGGAACCGGGACGGCCGCCCGCAGACGCGGACCAGTTTCAAGGGCCAGGAGGACGAGCGGGCCAGAGTGGACACCGACACGCTGATTCTCAAGAAACCCGCGCAGGCGCTCAGGGCCAGGGTTGAGCTGTGCACGGTCGATGGGTCGGTCTACCCCACCCTGCGCTTTCTGGCGGTGAGCGTCACCGACACCACCAAACCCCGCCCCGACCCACGTCCCTACAGGCGCGCCTGGGGCGTGGATCTGAACGTGCCGGAGCTGTGCCAGCTTTCCGTCGAAGGCGGCAGGCCGTGGTGCAGTCCGACCTCGACCGCGATGGTCCTGGGCTACTGGGCCAGAAAGCTCAAACGGCCCGAACTGGCCGTCGGGATTACTGAGACCGCACACGGGGTCTTCGACGAAGCGTGGGGCGGCACCGGCAACTGGACATTTAACACCGCGTTCGCGGGCGAGTTCGAAGGGATCAGGGCATACGTGACCCGGTTTGAAAGCATCTCCGAGATCGAGCGGCTGATCGCGAAGGGTGTGCCCGTGATAGTCTCCCTCAACTACAACAAGCTTAATCGCCGCAAGACGGAGGTCTCGATGGGTCACCTGATGGTGGTTCGCGGTTTCACCCGGTCCGGCAATCCCATCTTCAACGACCCGTGGGCACACCTTGACCGGGGCCAGAAGGTGCGCAAGATATTCAAACGCGCAGACCTGGAACGCGCCTGGCTGGGTAGCGACGGGTCGCACGGGACGGTGTACGTGATCGCGCCTGAGAAAAGCTAGAAACTGCGGTATTCAGCGATGAGCAGGTTACCGGGTCGAGCTATAGCAACCGGGGTGGTAGCGCTCGTTGTGCTCGCCGCCGTTGCGCTGTACGTGCCGTACGATATCCGCACGTACCTCGGTTGCCCATATTGTGGAGCGAGCGCTGTCCGGCGCCGGGTTCTGCTGGTGCCGGTGTCGCTCGAGGTCAGGGAAGGGCCGCTGACGCGTTACTGGCGAATCCACGTAGAGCCGGGGCACGTCCATACCTGGGTATTACGGGAGACGTTCGAGCACGTGGTGGGAGGAGGCACGCACAGGAGCCATCCAGCCTGCCTGCACGCCCGCTGGTTCCTCAAGGACCAGGTAGCTGTAGCCGTCCTGCGAGCGCTTCCCAGCGGGCGGTACCGCCGGAAGCTTATGGACGCTGTGTCGAACGGCGGGAACGATACGACCCGGATTAGGAACCTGTGCATGGAACTCCGCATGGCCTATGAAGCAGACCCCGCGCGGCGTGACTGGCCCGCCATCCTGCGCAAGAACGGCGTGCGGCTATGAGCAGGCCGTTGAAGACCATCTCCTGGGGGTAAACAGGATTCCTCCGACCGCACGTAGCCCGGTTCTCCTCTGCGGGTTTGTTGGATATCCTGCGGGAATCGGGCGTCAGTCTTGCCGCAAACTCCTACGGGCAGTCGCGATAAGCGCGTGTTTAGCGATTGTCCCGCTTAGTTGAACCGACGAATAATCCCGCCCGGTGCACTTCACAGTTCACGGCGCCATGCCGATACTCATGAATGAGGGTATTTCGGCACGCCGCGGGGCACGGGATCGCTAAGCAC
>JBMFPI010000458.1:0-2094 GCA_049969195.1 Armatimonadota bacterium | reverse complement strand
GGCACGCAGACGCGGTTATCAGAAGTCCGAAAGAAAGCACAGAGTGCACGCGCCTCGTAATCGGCCGGCCGACCGCAATCAACACCGCGGACACGGTCAGGGACAGGGCGCCTGCGCCGGCAAATATCCAGAGCACCGGCAGGATAAGGGTATGGTTCGAGGTCACCCTGATGTCCATTGCACGGACGGCCTCGAGTGAGCCGGGCACAAGCATGCCTCGAGCCGACAGGGCCGGCAGGTGCTTAATCAGACTAGGAAAATCGCTTGCCGCGATCAGCCCCGGCGTGCGAGTCGTCCAGCTCGTCAGGAGACCGCCGCGTTTGTGACCCGTGAATACAACAATCGGAGTGAGCCGGTCCCAATGACCGGTCTGTGGCGGGCTGAAGGAAACGAGGACCAGCACTTTTCCGGGTTCGCGGTTGTCACCGCGGACCGGCGTCAGTCTGCCCACCAACCCGTCGAGCCGCAGCAGCATTCGTGTTCGCTGACCTGCGTAGGCCTCATCAGAAAGGCTAATCTTCATTTCATCAAGCCGGGTCGAGTCTCCAAAGTTGACTACGACAAGATCGGCATCTTTCAAACAGCGCGCGGCCAGGTTGGCAAGCTCTTGGGCGCTCGTCGGGAAGCCGCACGCATCCGTTGCGCCGAGCGGAGATGTGAGGTGCCCGATGTCGATCAGTCCGCGCGAGTCGACTGCGATAACTGAGGCCGCCCGGTTTGGGGCCGCGCGATCCAGGTCGGCGTTTCCGATGACGCCGGTCTTCATGCCGGCCCTGTGCGCCGCATCGCCCACCGAACCCACTTGCGCCTGCCGGCCACTCTCCGCGGCTAGTCTCAACGCCTCCGCCAGGCCGAGGAATACCGCCGAGCCGCGCGGCGCCCGTCGGCCCGTTCGCAGCAGATAGGCGGCGCCTGCATTTTCGCCGGTTGCGGGCAGCGTCTCGTTCGCGTCATAGAACTCTTGCACAAAGGGCCTGCCCTCGCAGCTCGCCCCTGCACTCGCGGTGAGCAAGACCGAGCTCTCAGTCCGCGGTCCATCGCAGTTCGGGCTGACAAGGCCGACAGCGCCGGCCTTGAAAAGCCACGCTAAATGGGGCAAGCCGGGATCATCGAGATCGGAAAGCGCTATTCGGTTGGCGACAATAACAACGATTTTCGTGCGGGTGTGGAAGGAAGTGGGTCGAGCGTGCACAGGCGCTCCGGCAACTGCATACAAAACGGCAATGACTGCCAACCAGCAGCCACTCAGTAATGAGCGCCGAGCACCGAGGGTTCGGGATACGCCGGCGTGCGCAAACTCCCGCGGGTGGCTTATCCGCGATATCTGTCCCACGAGGCTCAGGCCTCCGCCATCGACCTGATAATCTCCGCAGCCCGGGCGAGGGCTTCGTCAACTCTGGACGGATCTTTGCCGCCTGCCTGGGCAAACTCCGGCTTGCCTCCTCCTCCGCCGCCTGCGACCCTGGCAACGTCGCGCAGAATGTTGCCCACGTGGAATCCCTTGGCGACAAGATCCGGGGTTACCTTGCCGACAAAGAGTATCTTGCCGTCCGATACGCCGGCAAGCACCACGACACCCGAGCGCAGCCTGTCGGTCACGCTGTCGATCAGCTTATGAAGGGTGGCAACGTCCGAGGTAGGCACCGCCGCCGTCACAAACCGAACACCTGCAGCCTCGCAGGCCGAGGAAGCTATTTCGCCCGCGGTGTCCGATGCGCTTCGAGACTTGAGCGCGTCGATTTCCTGCCGAGTCTGGCGCAGCGCCTGTGACATTCGCTCGGCCGCCGCGACCAGATCGGCCTGGGAGGCCCCGAGCGCCTCAGCCGCGTTTCTTGTTTGATCCTCCAGCCCACGGGCGTACTCGACAAACGCGGCCCCCGTCACCGCTTCGATTCTGCGAAGACCCGCGCCGATGCTCGACTCGCTGATGATTTTGAATAGCCCCACCTGGGAGGTATGCTTTAGATGCGTGCCGCCGCACAACTCGATAGACTGGTCGCCCATCTGCACAACCCGCACCTTATCGCCGTATTTCTCCCCGAAGAGCGCGGTGGCGCCCATCCGGCGGGCCTGGTCGAGTGTGGTGACCGTCAC
>JBMFPI010000457.1:0-2126 GCA_049969195.1 Armatimonadota bacterium | reverse complement strand
CCTGTAGGCCAGGCTCGCGCTAGGACAGATCTTGCCGTGGTGAATCTCGATGTTCGCCCGGACGCCGTATTCCCTCGCGAGGTTTTCGACCTGCGAATAGCCGTCCACGGCTTCCTCAAAGAGGTCGTTATAGTTTACTGAGCCGTCATAGCCTGGCGGGGAGACGCGAATCGACGGCGATCCCATAGCTCTGGCAGCGGCCATGCATCGCTCAACGTCGTCGAGCAGCTTGTAGCTCAGATAAGTGCCTAGACCGATGATTTCGAGTCCGGCGTCCTCGGTCATTCGCCGAATGGTGTCGGCCGTGTCGACTATCGTTTCGACGTCTATTGTAGCCCTGTTGCTCCGCCAGAAGTCGGGTTTGGCCGGGAACTGCGTCGGCACACTGTGGACTCGCCACTCTATTCCGTCGTAACCGAGACTTTTCAGGAGGGAAACCGCTTCAGCAGGGGTAAACTCAGGCATCATGACTGTGAAAGCCGCGTATTTGAGGGGCATATTTGCCTCCGACTCCTGCGATGGATTGACCGGTAACTGGCCCTATGTGTTTATTTACATTAGCATTGTGCGCGCCTTTTTCCTGTAACCAGTTTTTGAGCACGAGGTTGTTGCGACAGAGCGCAAACGGAGCGTTTTCGGCGATTCGATGCTTCCCGACCGGTCGGGGAGAATCGCCGAGAACACGCTTTTTACAATAGCTTATTGGACCACCCTCAGTTCTTTGAAGATCAGTCTCGCTAGCGCGAAGGTAGCGGCCGGAACTACGGGGAATAATGACTCGATTTATGCGCAATGGAGGTCAAGGATGGACGCTATCGAATGCCTCAAGACTCGCAGAAGTGTCAGGTCGTTCCAGATGGGCAGCATAGACCGCGCCGTGCTGGAAGACATCGTGGACTGCGGCCGCCTGGCCGCCACCGCCATCAACATACAGCCGTGGCAATTCGTGGTGGTCACTGACGCGGCAATGCGGCGCAAGATCGCCTCCATCACAGACTACGGCAAGTTCATAGCCGAGGCCCCCTGCTGCATCGCGGTCTTCTGCGAGAAGGTGAAATACTATCTGGAAGACGGCTCGGCCGCCACCCAGAACATGCTTCTCGCAGCCAACGCGCATGGCTTGGGATCGTGCTGGGTTGCCGGTGACAAGAAGCCCTACTGTGCCGAAATCGCGAGGCTCCTGGGTGTGCCGGACAGTCACACGCTTGTGAGCCTGGTTGCGATCGGCTATCCGGCATCTGTGCCGTCGCCGCCTAAGAAGGCCCTTTCTGAAGTGCTGCACTGGGAAAAGTTCAGCGGGTCTTAGTAACGGGCCTGATTGTCTCGACCATAGCGTCCAGAATTGCCCGGCTTTCGTTCGGATCCTTGCCGGACAAGTCGGTGCAGTTCAGCATCCAGGCGCTGCCGTCCATTATGATTATCAATCTGTGGACGACCGCAGGTTTTGGCCCGAGCACGCGGCTGGTGGTGGCGAATGCAGGGCAGCCGAGGACGGTCTTGCGCTCCCAGCTCTTGACGTAGGTGTTGTACTTGGCAAATCTGGCCGCGTCCGCTCCTCGCTCGAGTTTGACCCGACGGACGTTCACCACCAGCGGGGCCTTCTCGATGGGATAGGTCCCGAACTGCAACCAGAAATCGCTCGGTGACCTGGGTTTCATCGTGACCGTTTCGTCCCTGAACGTCCAGGAACCGGGGTAGTTGATCGAGAATCCGTAATCGCTGCTGGAGTATTCGGCATCCAATTTCAGGCCGGCCGGAAGGGGCTGACTTTCGCCTGACGCCTGTTTGCGTGTCTTTGAGCTCGCCGTTCCTGGAGATCGCACTGAAGTCGCCAGCGTGTCCCGGCCCCCACCCGCGGCTTTCGACCGCGCAGCGCGCGGGAGCGGCGAAGGCGGAGTGTCCGGACCCGACTGAGAGATGTCCGGTCGTTTCGGAGCTGTTCCGTTGACTACCTCGACCCTGGCGGAGGCGGTCCAGATCTCTTTGCCGGCTTCGTCCCGGCCGACAGCCTTGATGACGTGCAGGCCGTTCGCGACGGTTGTGGTATCGAACTCGATCCTGAACGGCTACGATTCGGAGCGGCCGATCGGCGTGCCGTCTATGTCAAATTCCACTCTGTTCGGCAC
>JBMFPI010000456.1:0-2135 GCA_049969195.1 Armatimonadota bacterium | reverse complement strand
ACCGACACCGACGACACGTTCCAGAGCGCCTACGCCAAGCTTCGCACGCTTCTCTACGAGGACAGCGGATATCGTAGACCCAGCCTGGGGTTCGAAAGAGTTATCCGCCAGGCGACCCCGCAGGACCTGCGCAAGTTCTACAGCGCCTACTACGTCCCGAACAACATCGTGCTGAGCATCGCGGGTGATGTAACTGTGGAGCACGCGCTCGACCGCGCGGAAAAGGCCTTCGCGGGCGTAGCTCCGGGCAGGCTTCCGGTTCAGCGCGGAATGCCCGACGAAAAGCTTGAGCGCAGCCGGTTCCACGCGTCCGAAGCGGACATCAACGCAGCCTATTTGCTGATGGGCTGGCTGGTTCCGGGGATGCCGTCAGCCGACTATCCAGCCCTGGCCGTTGCGGCCAACGCGCTCGGCGGCGGAAAGGGCTCGCTGATGTTCAGAGAGCTGCGCCAGAAGCGGGGTATGGCTTACGACCTTGGCGTGCTGTACCCCCGTCTGCAGTATCAGAGCCATCTTCTCGCTTACGTTATCACCGATCCGTACAAGGAAGTCCTGCCCGGTGTAAGAGGCCCTCTGGCCCTTGATGACCTCAAGAAGGTTCTTCTGCAACAGGTTGAGCTCCTCAAAGAGAAGCCTCTTTCGGCGGCGGACCTCCAGCGAGCCAAGGGCTACACGATCGGAACCTACGCTCTCTCGCAGCAGAGGCTCATGGATCGGGCGTTCCTGTTGGCCTGGCTCGAGGCAATCGGGGTCGGCTACGAGGCAGCGCGCGCGTTTCCCGACCAAGTGGAGAAGGTGACGGCCGAAGACGTCCAGCGAGTCGCGCGCAAATACCTCAACAACTACGCTGCGGTTATCCTGATCCCCAAAACCACGTCGCCCCCCGCAGCCCAGTGACTGCGTCCCAGGCCGTTCAACCGGCACTCGCGCTCCGATTCTGCCCAGCCGGACACAGATCGGACACCACGCATCGCTCGCACAGAGGGGTCGGCGCCTTGCACACAGCTCGCCCGTGCGCTACGATCAAATGATTGAACTGGGTCGCCTCCTCAGGTGGCAGAAGTTCGCGCAGATCCTGCTCGATCTTCTCGGGATCGGCCTGGTCGGTGAAACCCAGGCGGGCGGTGACGCGTTTCACGTGGGTATCAACGATCACCGCCGGTTTGCCGTAAGCAACCCCCACGATAAGGTTCGCCGTCTTGCGACCTACCCCGCTCAGAGCGCTCAGTTCCTCGATGTTATCGGGCACCTTCCCGCCGTGTTCGGCAACGATCTGCCGGGCCGACTCGATTATGGCCTTCGCCTTGTTCCTGAAGAACCCGGTCGGCTTGATCATCTCCTCCAGCTCGGTCCGGTCGGCGGCCGCAAAAGCCTCGGGAGACGGATACTTTCTGAAAAGGTCGGGCGTGACCTGGTTCACGCGTTCATCGGTGCACTGCGCCGCGAGGATTGCCGCTACAAGCAGCTCGTGCGGAGTGCTAAAGTCAAGAGTGCAGCGAGCCTGCGGATACTCCCGTTTGAGTGATGCGATGACTTTCAGCAGGCGCGCTTTCTTTTCGGACGGACTCTCGGCTGTCATCTCGACCTGCACGCGATGAACCGCGCGAACGACCGGTCGTAGGTCCTCTCAACGTCATCAGGGAAACAGCACGCAGGGAGCTGGTTCATTGAAAGGTGATAGTGCAGGCACTCGCAGCACTTGCCGTGCCGGGAGCACCCGCTGTAGCTGCAGTTGCATTTCTTGATGTTTGCCTCCAGGTTGTCGCAGGCCATGTCTTCCCCAAACACTCCTTTGCAGAATCGTTGACAGGATGATTCTAGCCAAGACCGCCCCAAACGTCAATCCGCCGGCTGCTCGACGAGACGGCATCAGTTCAGTCCAGCGAGCGCAAAAACGCCGAACGCCGCCGTCCAGAATTCGATTCAGGACCAGAATTCGATTCAGGATCAATCCCCGCTGCGCCTGGATGCTGAAACCAGCATGACGCGATTCTGTGCTCTAGAAACGGCTGGGCACAGGGCGGGCATCGTAGCGCACCGACCTGTGTTCCCAAAGCATCTAACCCTCACCCCCCCACCGTCTCCCGTAAAAAGGGAGACGGGGTTCTAAGCCGGATGGGCCGGGGTATTTTACG
>JBMFPI010000455.1:0-2158 GCA_049969195.1 Armatimonadota bacterium | reverse complement strand
ACCACGCCGCGCCGAAACCTCTTTTCGGTTCTAAAATGGGGATAGACGCCACGCGCAAGATCGCAGGGGAGGACCATCACCGGCCCTGGCCGGATGAGATCGTGATGGATCCTGCCGTAAAGCGCAAGATCGACAGCATCTGGGAGGAGCTCGGCATTGGCTGATGACAGGCGGGTGATGGTTGCGGTGACGGGCGCGAGCGGCATGGTGTACGCTCGACGGCTGTTGGAGGTGCTGCCGCAGACGTACGACCGCATCTATCTCACGGCCTCCGACAACGCTCTCGATATCATGCGTGACGAGCTTGGAATCGAGCGAATTGAGCAATTGATACCCGCCGGGGCTGCGCCGAGATTCAGCATTTTCTGTCCGTCAGACCTGCACGCACCGCCCGCGGGGGGACTGCACGAATACGAAGGTCTCGCGATCGTGCCGTGTTCGATGGGTGTCGTGGGACGGGTCGCAGCCGGCATATCGGATGACCTGGTAACGCGGGCGGCTGATGTGTGTCTGAAGGAAAGGCGCAGGCTTGTGTTGCTTGTCAGGGAAATGCCGTTGAACCTGATTCATCTGCGAAACCTGACCGCGCTTGCCGAAGCCGGGGCCGCCGTGCTGCCGGCCTGTCCGGCGTTCTACACCCGGCCCGGGTCTATCAACGATCTGGTAGACTTTGTCGTTGACAGAGTTTTGTCGGCTCTCGGCTCCGGGATTCGACTCGTGGCGAGATGGGGCGAGTGAGCGTGGGGGCGTTGAGTAAGATCGGAATAGTGCTCGAGATGATCAAGTTCGAGCACACCGTGTTCGCGCTGCCGTTTGCGCTTGCGTCGGCTCTCGTCGCGGCCGGGGGCTTGCCCGACTGGCGGACGCTCGGCTGGATTCTGGTGGCTATGGTCGGGGCGAGAAGTGCTGCAATGGCGTTCAACCGAATTGCGGACGCACGTCTGGACGCGCTCAACCCGAGAACGGCCGACCGTGCTATCCCCAGGGGGCTTGTGTCGATAAGTTCCGCCTGGGCGATTGTGATCATCTCCACCGCAATGCTCGTGTGGGCAGCTTACATGCTCAATCCGCTGGCCTTTGCGCTTTCACCGGTCGCGCTCACTGCCGTGATGACGTACTCGTACTCCAAGCGTTTCACGAGCCTTTCTCATCTGTGGTTGGGTCTGTGCCTAGGGATCGCGCCGACAGGAGCGTGGATAGCTGTGCGGGGCGCAATCGAACCGCAACCGCTGGTTCTCAGCGCGGCCGTTATGCTCTGGACTGCTGGCTTCGACGTCATCTACTCGCTGCAGGATCTGGACTTCGACCGCAGGATCGGCCTTGCTTCACTGCCGGCAAGAATAGGGGCGCGAGCGGCACTTACGGTCTCGCGCCTGTTTCATGTCGGCACGGTCGGGCTGCTGATTGTGTTCGGGGCCATGAGCGGGCTGGGAGTGCCGTATTACTTGGGCGTTGGGCTTGCGGCCGCCTGCCTTATCTACGAGCAGAGCATAGTGTCAGCCGAAGACATCAGCCGGGTCAATGCGGCGTTCTTCACGGCGAACGGTTTCGTGAGCCTGGCAATGCTGTTCTTCGTGGCTTTGGACTTAGCAGTATGATCGAGCAGATGCTTCGGACTAGCGATGTCGGGCATATCCTGCGCCGTGCCCTTGACGGCGAGCGACTGAGCATCGAGGACGGCGTGCGGCTGTTCGAATCGAATGACCTTCCTGCGATCGGTGCTGCTGCCGATGAAATACGCCGCCGAATGCACGGCAGACGCACATATTACGTCGTCAATCGCCACATAAACTACACCGATGTGTGCGCTAACCGCTGCGCGTTCTGCGCGTTTTCCCGCAACGAAGATGATCCCGAAGCCTGCGTGATGTCGGTGGACGAGGTGGTCGATCGCGCCGCGGCGCTATATGACGAGATGAAGTTCACCGAGCTGCACATTGTCGGCGGGTGTCATCCGAATCTGCCGTTTGGTTACTACACTGAGATGCTTTCCGCGCTGAAGTCGCGCTTTCCCGATGTCCACCTGCAGGCGTTCACGGCTGTTGAGGTCGCTCATATCGCTCGAATTACCGGGATGGGCGTGCGCGATGTGCTTATCAGCCTCCGCGAGGCGGGGTTGGGTTCGATCCCGGGCGGCGGCGCCGAGGTCTTCGCAGGG
>JBMFPI010000454.1:0-2160 GCA_049969195.1 Armatimonadota bacterium | reverse complement strand
TGAAGCTGCTCGGCGAAGCAAAGTCGAACTCCGAGATAGCAGAGGAGCTCTTCATCAGCGAACACACCGTGAAGGTGCACGTAAGCCGCATACTCGAGAAGCTGGGGCTGTCGCATCGCGCTGAGGCTGTGAGGTTTGCTATCCGCTGCGGAGTAGTGAAGCCGTGATCCGATGAGAACCGGCGCCTACAGCCTGGCTTTCGAACGACTGGCGGCCGAGCGCCAGCAGTCGGTAATCAGGTTGTTTCTGGCGCTGACGAGTTCGCTCGTACTGATCAAGTTCTACATTGAGCAGCCGCCTCCCACCCCTGAGGAGCCCCTGAAGATCGCCTGGCAGCAGGTCGTGACCGTTGTAGCGCTCCTGATGGGCTACTCGATTGCGGTGTGGGTGCTGGTCCGCTGGAAACCGCAATGGCTGAGGATTACCGTAGCCGCGTCGAGCTTCCTCGAGGTTGCACTTATCACATACCTGGTCTTCGTAACGGCCCGGACCGAGATCCCGTTCCATCTCTGGTACATATTCTACGTCGTAAGCGTAGCTACGCGATACGGCTGGCAGTACTCAATGCTGGCGCTCTCGGCAAGTATAGTGTCGTTCACGGCGGTGGCCTGTTCCGCGCCGTTCTCGTACGGGACAAACGTGACGGCTGTGCTGGGTTTCACGGGTTTCCTGCTGGTGCTGGCATTTATGTTCGGGCGGATCTCGGAGAAGCAGCTCAGCTACCAGTCGAGCCTTGCGGTGGTTAATGAGTTCCGTGCGGAGCTGGCGGTCCTGGCTACAACGCGCGAGATCATCAGCCACCTGCTCTCGCGCACACGCGAACTGCTCAACACTGAGCAGGTTTTCTTCCTGCCCGCAAGGCGAGAGGAGGACGGAGTCGGGGGCCCGGGACTGCGGTCGGCGGGCGCGGACCCGGTATTGCTGACAACCTTTCGCGAGAACGCCGGCATCTGGAATGTCGACCAAATCATTCGCGAGCAGCGCCCGCTCTTCACAAACCGGCTTGGCACCGACCCAACTTTCCCGAAAGATACAGCGCTCAAGTTGGGCCTCAAGAGCCTGGCTGCCGCCCCGATGATGGTGCGGGCAACCCCGGTCGGGGTCGTCTACGCCGCAAACCGAAAAGACAGGCCGCTCACCAGCGCCGACCTGCAACTTCTGGAACTTATTGCAACCCAGGCGGCGCCAGTCATAGAAAATGCCCTTCTGTGGGAAAGGCTGCGTGAGGCGGCAGCCTCAGAGGAACGGCTCCGAATCGCTCGCGACCTGCACGACAACTTCCTGCAGACCCTCGCCGCGATTAAGCTGCACCTTGAACGCTGCAAGCTGCTCATCGCCAGGGACTCCACGGAGCGCGCAATCGAGGGGGTTAACCGTATCCATCAGATCGCAACCAGAGGCCTTGCCGAGGTCCGGGCGTATCTCAGCGAGCTGCGGCTGATGGGCCCGGAACCGGGTCGATTCAGGCAGGCCATAGAGCGCACCGCAGCGGACGCCGCCGCTGCCGGCGGGTTCAAGACTGATGTCAACATCGAGCTTCCCGACGACCCGATGCCGTCTGCTACGGCTCTGGCGGGCTTTCAGATAGTGCGTGAGCTCTTGAACAACGCCGCTGCCCACTCGCACGCAAGCCGAGTGGAAGTCAACGTCAGCGTGGCCGACGGCAAACTGATTCTGGAGGTCGCCGATGACGGGGTGGGCTTCGACGTTTCCCGCGTCCGATCTCAGAAAGCCTCCGAGGGTCACCTGGGTCTTGTGGGGGTCGAGGAACGGGCCCGCCAATCCGGGGGGTCGTTCAGCATTATCAGCGAACCTGGCAGAGGAACCAGGGCGCTCGCGTCACTGTCGCTGACCGAAGGACAGGCGGAGTCGCAATGGGAGTGAGCGGCATCCGGGTTCGATCTGCTGACAGCGCTGCTTCAGACCTGGCCGGTGCGCAGTCGTTGTTTCAGTTCGTTTGGGCCCCAGAGTATTATGTGGTTCGCGTCGGCGAACCGAATGGCTTCCTCTGTAAAGCCGCCCGGGCAGGCTACCATCCCGCGAACGGGCCGTCCGTCTCGCGGCAAAACACCGTTCAGTTCCCGGATAACATCCGGCCCTGCGGGAGAAGACCAGTTCTTGCATTGGACCAGTAACGTCGCCTCAAGCCCAAGCTCGTCC
>JBMFPI010000453.1:0-2193 GCA_049969195.1 Armatimonadota bacterium | reverse complement strand
CCAGATCGCTCTCTGCCTTAAGAAGCGCGATCAGGGCGTATGCCGAGGTGCGCATGTTGACACAGCGGCGGCCCCACTTGTTCGGCTCGGAGCCTTCGTAAACCCCCTGGAACCCGCCGTCGAGTCTGTGGTCTCCGGTGTCGAGCCACTGCATCGCCACGAGCTTTTCGAGCGCTTTGTCGGCGGCCTCAAGCAAGGCGCGGTCGTTGAGCTCCTCCCCGAAATCGCGTAGGTACATCTGCGCTACAGGAACAGCCGACGGAATGCGCCCCTGGGCAAACCCGCCGTCTTCCTCCTGAACTGACGCTGCCCACCGCACAAACATCGCCGTCTTCCACACATACGACGGGTCGTTGAAGAAGCGCGAGGCCTGAATCATCATCGCCGCACCGAAGTCGTCGTTGAGCGCGTGCTGCGGCAGGTTCTCCAGATCATCGTCCGCGGCATGGGTGATCTTGCCGGTGAACGGATCGCGCTCGAGGATCAGCGTTCCGTCGTCCTTGATGAACTCGTCGCGGTAGATGGTGGCGATGGGCAGCAGTCCCCGCTCGATATACCTCGGATCGCCGGTCAGTCGAAAGAGATCGTAGAAAAAAAGTCCGGTTCCGGATTGGAATGAGCCGCGAGAGTAGAAGTTGTCGAGTTTCGGATCCATGTAAATCGCGTAGAGGGGCCACCCGCGGTACATGCCCTTTTCGACGAGCCAGTCCGCGAATAGGCGCGCGCGGTCCAGGTAGATCGACTCACCCGTAGCCTCGGCCACCCACACAAGCCCCCACGCGGCGGCGGTCGCGTCCCGTGGGGCAAACTCGATTGACTGCGGAGTGATCTCTCGAATGGCGCCGAAGTGCCAGTCGTCGCGGTCCATTACCTGAAGCGACATTATATACCGGGCTGCGGCTGTTGCGCCGTCGAGGTATTTCCGGTCGCCGGTGCGCTTCCACAGCGCGCACAGCCCGCAAGCCATCGTGCCGCACATCCAATTGCCGGTAAGCCGAAGCTCCCCGGTATCGGCGTCGTAGCTGCGGATCGAGCGCCCCTTGTTAGCGTCCATCCGGTCGGTTATCTGGTTGCGGACCATCCAGTCGCCGCACTTGACCGCCCGCTCAAGTAAGAGCGATGGTTCAAAAACCTTCTGCGTCATAGGCAAGCCTCTTCCCTTTTCGGCAACACATGTTACACGAGACAGTTCAGTTCCCTGGAAATCACGCCATGCTTAACTTGTTTCAGCATCCCGGCGTCGCAGGCAGAGATCCTGAATCAAGTTTAGTATGACAGGGTCCAGAGTGTTCGCGCCTGCAAAACTGAGCTGATAGTGTAACACCAGGCTGTTGCTAAAGGCGCGTCTTATCGCAACTATTCCGTGTTGTACGTATCAAGACCGATGCTCCCCGGTATTCCGGAATAGTTATTCTCACCCCTCGCCCCACGGCTTTATCGCGTGGAGAGGAGGGAAACGGTCTGCTACCTGAACAAAATCGGCCGGAACTTGCGGGTGTCGTGAAGGCTGCCGCGGGGCTCCGCGCCGTATGAGCTTGTTTCGTATTCCGCCCAGCCCTGTCTTTCCAGGCGGTCGTTCGCTTTGTCGTTGCGGGCGAAGTTACACATCCAGATACGCCCTTTCTGCCGCCCGTCCAGCCCGAGCGTGCTGAACGGTATCCTGATCTCGGCCGTCCAGCGGTCAGCTGTGCGCGCGGTCGCGGCCTGCCAGTCGCCGTTCCACGACGAGTCGAACTCGGCTCCTGCCTGTTGCACGCCGTCGAACTGCACCCCGTTCACGTTCACAATGAATTGCCACCACGGAAGAAGCAGGCTGTCCGGGTTCAGGAACACCTCGACAGAATCGTCCTGCCAAACATTGGAGTCGCGTTCGGTTCGCACGGCCGTGATCTTGTCCATATGCGACTCGTAGCAGGTAAAACCGACGTACAGGGCCTCGTCGGTGTAGAGCAGGCGGACCTCGGTTGGGTCTTCAGGCACCGATGATCCATTGCCGAAGTTGCCGAGCGGTCCGGCCTTCGACCACAGCGGGTCCGAAAGGTCGCCCTTCATATCGATCGGCCGGTCAATGAAAGCTGCCTCCCCGAAGGGGTTGAGCTTTGCAAGCCACGGCTTCTCAAAGTCTGCTAAGTTGACCAGTGGGGCTAGCGTCTCACGTACGCGTTTGAGGTCCCGCTCGAGACGGGCGCAAGC
>JBMFPI010000452.1:0-2253 GCA_049969195.1 Armatimonadota bacterium | reverse complement strand
CGGTGCTGGTCAGGGCGCAGGCCGGTATCACTCTCGCAGGCCTCTACATCCACGACACCACGGACTACGACTACACAGTGAAGCTGGACGGGGTCCGTGGTGCCGTAGTGCGAAACTGCATCACGCGCGGCAAACCGGGCCAGTGGAACTGGCTAATCTACAACTGCACGGACGCAAAGATCGTAAACAACGTCTTTGACGGCGGGTACGTTCAGCTTCTCTCCTGGAACGGAGGGTCCTCGGGCCCGGGCAGCACCGGCACGATGCTCTTTAACAACGTATTCCGCGGCGCGGGTTATTCTGCCATCATGAACTGGGACGATCTGACCGACCTCGCACACGGCTACAATTGCTTCTGGAACAACGCTAGAAACTACTTCCAAACAACCGTAGTCGGCCCGGGCGAGATCACGGCCGACCCGCGGTTTCCCGGCGGCTCGCCGCCTGATTATCACCTTGTCCCGGGCTCACCGGCGATTGATGCCGGGACTGACGTAGGTATTGGATATGTCGGCACGCGGCCCGATATCGGCGCGATTGAGGCAGACTACGCAGCCGTGACGGGCCTCAGCGACGTCTGGGGCTCCGAGCCTGGCGCGTGGGTGTATGTAACGGATCCCAAGGCCGTTACCGCAAGTTCGACGACGTTCGTCGATGGCAGCTACTACGTGGAAGAGCGTAGCCGAACGCGGGGAATCAAGATAGTGCCGCACGTAAGCGGTCTGCCATCGGTCGGGCCCGGGTCCTGGATCGCTTTTTTCGGCGAAGTGCGGATAGACTCCAAGGGCGAGAAATATGTCGACGTCTACGACATCGCACCGTCGGCCGGCGCAGCACTGGCTCCGGTCGGCGTAAACAACAGACTGCTGGCAGAGGGCCTGGAGATGACCGGTCTGTTGGTTCGTACTTGGGGACTGGTCACCCAGGTTACGTCCGACTACATCTACGCAGACGACGGAAGCGGCCTTGACGACGGCTCTGGGAACGGCCCGGGAATCAGAATCGTCCTGAGTGGGCTTACGAGTCCGATCACCAGGACGTTTGTAAAAGGCGCTACGTACTTGAGAGGGGTTACCGGCCTGGTAGGGCGGGACACAGGCGGTGTGATCTGCCTCAGACCGAGATCCGACGCCGATATCCAGTTATAGCCGCGGGTCTGCAGGTACTGAGGCAGGCTGTTGCGGTAGAGGCGTTTGCGTTCTAACGCAACAACATCTAAGGCCAGACCGCATACGTGGGAACGTTAAGACCCATCCCGATGAGAGTCCATATGCTCGCCATTACGCACTCGCCCACGACGATCCCGAGGAAAAGCGGCATCGCGGACCGGTACAGCCTCAGCGTCCCGTAACGCAGGACCAGCAGCTTGATCAGCCACGCCACAAACATCGACAGCCAGAGCATGTGCAGCGACCAACTACTCGAGATAGCGAACCCGACGGGATGGAACGGGAACCAGCCCAATCGCATTCGCAGTCCGTTCAGCAGCAAGGTCAGTCCGCAGCCTACCATTATCGCCCAGAAAACATTGCTCGACGGTGGCGACGCGCCGCGAATCCAGCCATCCAGCCGCGCATACGGCTCCGACGCGAAAACAAGCGGAACCCATGAAGTCTTGGCCGCAGCGCCGAGCCTGTAGTATACGTGGAGCTGAATCCAGAAACTTGCAAGAGCGCCAACAACCGTTGCCGCCATAATCGCCACGGCTACCGACCTGTAACTGGTCCTGCTGCCCTCAGCCGACTTGAACCCTTCCAGCATAAAAGGCATAGGATGGGCCCTGTAGGCGCGGTTGAACCAGTACATCATCGAAAGCGCCACTAGGCTGCGAGTCCCGAGAAACTGCGGTCCCAGGAGGGCAGGCAACATGGCGTCCGGCCCGGCGACGTGCAGGTCGTGCGCGGGCGGGCCGAGTTCGGCACGCAGGCGCGTTATGCTCACGGAGAGCGCAAAGTATATGGCGAAGAAAGGCAGTAGCAACCACAGCGAGAGCCCGATAGCGTATGCGAAGCGGGATAGCAGGATCACGCCGATTATCACGCCGAGGACGGCGGTTCGATAGCGCATAGCTTCAGATCTGTCCTCTGACGTGTCCACGCCCCGAATCGCGTTCAGGATGATCCTCCACAAAGGCTTGCGCGAAGTCCACAAAGCAAATGCCGCGATTCCCATATAGGCGCCGAAAGACTGCTCATTCACGTATGGGAACCTCGGTATGCTGTCTAGCCCCAGAGCGCTCGAAAGCACAAGTTC
>JBMFPI010000451.1:0-2253 GCA_049969195.1 Armatimonadota bacterium | reverse complement strand
ACCACGCCTTGAAGAGCGCCCGCGCCATCTGCTCCAGCGTCTCGCTCATCCGACGGTTCAACTCGATCTTGTCGTCCAGCGTGCCGAGGATGTGGGCAATGGCGCGCTGTTCGGGGAGAGGAGGAACCGGCTTCTCAATTCGCCCTACAAACTCCCACTGTGCCCGTGGCATTCTCGTACCTTCCGAAGCACGGGTCGATTCTTCAATGAACTCATGCGAGGCCATCCAGTAGAAAAGATAACGCTGTTCTATCCCTTGCTTTTGTCTCACAACCCAAATATCGGTCGAACACACGCCATCAAATGGTGCAATAACGACTTTGTGGAAATAAGGCCTGAGCTTTCCAAAAAGTATGTCGCCTTTCCGAAAACGCGATTTGATGCTTGTAACTTGATCCGCTGTGCCATGCCCGGTTAAAGCAAGTTGACCTTCCCCGATGTGCTCAAGACCAATGTAAGGAAGATCTGGGCCATCAGAGGGATGAGCTGTGTCCCTAATGAGATCGGCGCATTGGTCAAAACGCATTGTAGTCCACGCATCACCCGCCATAGCCGATGTCCTCCAGGTTAGCCCAGATGGCCTTATCCAACTTCGCCGCCTCGGCCTGTTGCCCGCGCAGTTGCGCCACCAGGCGGGCCATCTTCTCCTCGAACGGTTCGCCGTCGTCTTCGACCTCGGCCGCGCCGACGTAGCGCCCCGGCGTAAGCACGTAGCCGTGCTTGCGGATGTCCTCAATCGTCGCGCTTTTGCAGAAGCCGGGGACGTCCTCATACTCGCCCGCTTCTTTCTCTCCCCGCCAGGCGCGGTAGGTGTCGGCGATCTTGCGGATATCTTCCTCGGTAAGCTCACGATGGACGCGGTCGATCATCGTGCCCAGCTTGCGGGCATCGATGAACAGGGTCTCTCCCCGTCGATCTCGAAACCGGCCGTTCTTTTTATCCCTGGCGATGAACCACAGGCAGACGGGAATCTGGGTCGAGTAGAAAAGCTGTCCCGGCAATGCGACCATACAGTCCACCAGGTCCGCCTCGATAATGTTCTTGCGGATTTCGCCCTCCCCGCTCGTGTTGCTGGACATGCTGCCGTTAGCGAGCACGAACCCGGCAAGCCCGGTGGGGCTGAGGTGGTGGATGAAGTGCTGCACCCAGGCGAAGTTGGCGTTACCGGCGGGCGGGATGCCGTATTTCCAGCGCTTGTCGTCCCTCAAACGCTCGCCGCCCCAGTCGGACATATTGAACGGCGGATTGGCGAGGATAAAGTCGGCTTTGAGGTCGGGGTGCAGGTCGCGGTGGAAGGTGTCGGCGTGTTCCTTGCCCAGGTTGCCGTCAATGCCGCGAATAGCCAGGTTCATCTTCGCAAGCCGCCAGGTGGTGTGGTTGGATTCCTGGCCGAAGATGCTGACATCGGCCTTTGTTTTTGCTCCATTGCCATTGCCTGTGGCGTGTGCCTTCACGAATTCAACCGACTGGACGAACATCCCTCCGGAACCGCAGCAGGGGTCATAGACGCGGCCCTTGTAAGGAGCCAGCATTTCGACAAGAACACGGACAACGCAGCGCGGCGTGTAGAACTGGCCGCCCTTCTTGCCCTCGGCGCTCGCGAACTGCGAGAGGAAGTATTCGTAGACCCTTCCGAGTATGTCCTTTGATCGGTTTTCTTTGTCACCCAGGCCGATGTTGCCGATAAGGTCTATGAGCTGGCCGAGGCGCTGTTTGTCGAGGCGGGGATGAGCATAATCCTTCGGCAGCACGCCTTTGAGCGAGGGGTTATCGCGCTCGATGGCGAGCATGGCGTCGTCAATGGTTTTGCCGATGCTCGGCTGTTTGGCGTTGGCCTTGAGATGAGACCAGCGAGCTTCTTTTGGCACCCAGAATACGTTGACGGCCCGGTATTCGTCCGGGTCTTCGGGGTCCGCGCCTTGCTCCCGCTCGGCTTCCAGCCTGGCATGCTGCTCCTCGAACGCATCGGAGATGTATTTCAAAAAGATCAGTCCGAGAACTACGTGCTTATACTCCGCCGCGTCCATATTAGAACGGAGCGCATCGGCGGCCCGCCACAGATCAGCTTCAAAGCCAAGATTGGCACCATTGTTATTGTTTCTGGCCATATCAGATCGCCTCACAAGGGGATTCGTGCAGTGGGCTTGCCCGGTTGCATTCCTCTTCAGTCAGTATATCATACAGTCGTACAGGCATTCTGTAAGCGTCAAACCGCCCCCACCTTGACAGAAGCTACGATGGCGCGACTTGGTC
>JBMFPI010000450.1:0-2256 GCA_049969195.1 Armatimonadota bacterium | reverse complement strand
CGTTTGCGCCTGCAAGACTGAACCGATACGAAGAACCCGGAGTCGTTGACACTCCGTATAATGAGCCGTATAATCCGGGTATCGTCTGTGCGGCCCGGTTGGAGGTTGCAGATATGAAGGCACTTATCCTGAGCGGCGGAAAGGGGACCAGACTGAGGCCGATCACCCACACTGGTGCGAAGCAACTTGTTCCCGTCGCAAACAAGCCTATACTGTTCTATGCCATTGAGGCCATCAGGGACGCCGGCATCACCGATGTCGGGATTGTCGTCGGCGACACGCACGAGGAAATCAAGGCTGCGGTCGGGACAGGCGAACGGTTCGGGGTCAAGGTGACGTATATTCACCAGGAGGCGCCGCTCGGCCTAGCGCACGCGGTCAAGATCTCACAGGACTTTCTGAAGACTGACCAGTTTGTAATGTTCCTAGGCGACAACCTGATCAAGGACGGCATCAAGTCACTTGTCGAGGAATACAGCCGGTCCGACGCGAACTCGCAGATACTGCTTGCCAAGGTCCCGAACCCGCAGGACTTCGGGGTGGCGGTGCTGGAAGGCGGACGAGCGGTCAAGCTGGTCGAGAAGCCCAAGGACCCGCCGTCCGATCTGGCCCTGGTCGGCGTGTATATGTTCGACCATCACATCTTCGAGGCTGTGAACGCGATTCAGCCGTCGGCGAGAGGCGAGCTCGAGATAACGGATGCGATCCAATATCTGATCGATCACGGCTATCGCGTTGAGAGCCATCTGGTCAGCGGATGGTGGAAGGACACGGGAAACCTAGAAGCGATGCTCGAAGCCAACCGGTTAATTCTGGACGGACTCGAGACGGATATCAAGGGCGAGGTAGACGCTCAGTCGGCCATCGCGGGTCGAGTAAGTATAGGAAAAGGCTCCAGGATTATACATAGCTCTATACGTGGACCCGCGATAATCGGGGAAGATTGCCTGATCGAGAACTCATTCGTAGGGCCTTACACCTCCATCAACGACCGCGTTACCATTAAATCCAGCGAGATCGAGCATAGCATTATTCTGGAAGACTGCAAAATCCTGAACATCGAAAGCCGGATGGAGGACAGTCTACTGGGCAGAAACGTAACTATTGAAAAAGACGGCAGAAAACCCCGGGCATATCGCATGATGCTGGGGGACAACAGCGCGGTAGGGGTGATCTAGTGATCGACGGCATTCAGATCAAGCAGCTAAAACGGCACGCCGACGAGCGCGGGTTCCTGATGGAGATGCTGCGCGCGGACGACGAGATGTTCGGCAAGTTCGCTCAGACGTACGTGTCAATGAACTATCCCGGCGTGATCCGGGCCTGGCATTATCACAAGAAGCAGGACGATATCTGGGTCTGCGTCAAGGGAATGATTAAAGCAGTGGTTTACGACTCCCGTGAAGGCTCGCCTACCTACGGCGAGGTCAACGAGTTTTTCCTCGGAGACAACAACCCGATCATGCTCAAGATCCCCGTCGGGACGATGCATGGGTACAAGACGGTGGGCGTCGAACCGTCGCTTCTGGTGAACTTCCCATCCGAGCTCTATAATCCGCAGGAGCCGGACGAGTTCCGCGAACCGTGGAATAGTGACAGGATCCCATATGACTGGGATATTAAATTCACGTAGGTGGCGGCATGAAACATCTTCTCGTAACCGGCGGGGCCGGGTTTATCGGGAGCAATTTCGTTAGATACATCCTTGAAAAGCACCAGGACTACAGGGTCACTGTGCTCGATGCGCTCACATACGCCGGGCATACGGAGAATCTGGAGGATGTTTGGGACAACCCGCGATTCGCGTTTATCAAGGGCGACATTCGGAATGCGGAGGATGTAGCCGGGCCGGTCGAGCAGGCGGATATCGTTATAAACTTTGCCGCCGAGAGTCACGTTGACAGGTCGATCCACGACCCAGAGGCATTCATCACGACCGACATCCTTGGCGTGTACAGGCTTATGGAGGCGTGCCGCAAAACGCCCGTGGAGCTTTTTGTCCAGATATCCACGGACGAAGTCTACGGCGATGTCGAGACCGGGTTTTCAAAGGAGACCGATCCTGTTGCGCCCAACAGTCCTTACTCAGCCTCGAAAACCGGCGGCGAGCTGCTTGCACGCGCTTATTGGCGAACTTACGGCGTGCCCGTGATAGTTACACGCGGGTCCAACACATACGGGCCCTACCAGCAGCCTGAGAAGCTCGTGCCTCTTTTTGTCACCAACGCCATGGAGGACAAACCGCTGCCGGTCTAC
>JBMFPI010000449.1:0-2267 GCA_049969195.1 Armatimonadota bacterium | reverse complement strand
CCACGCGGCTGATCCCGCTGTATGCGGTCGGGGTGTTTATCTCGTTCACGCTCTCGCAGTTCGGGATGGCGGTGAGGCAGCGCCGGCTCAAAGAGAAGAACTGGCAGATAGCCAACGCGATCAGCATCTTCGGCGGATGCGTCACTCTGATTGTCGCCGCCGTGGTCGCGGTCTCGAAGTTCATGATCGGAGCATGGATAGCGGTGGTGCTGATAGCGGTTCTGGTTCTGACGTTCCGGAAGATCAATCAGCACTACCGCGAGCTGGGGGAGCAGCTGCGCATCACGGAGCCGCGCCCGGCTAGGCCGATCAGATCGACTTCCATAGTTCTGGCTGCGGGAATACACAAGGGGATACTGCAAGCGCTGGAGTACGCGGCATCGCTTTCTCACGACTGCCGGGCGCTCTATATCGAGATCGATCCCAGCGAAACCGCGCTGATACGCGATCGCTGGGAGAAATACGGCATGGGTATACCTCTTGTCATACTCGAGTCACCTTACAGGACGGTTATCGGACCAACCGTCAAGTATCTCGAAGAGGTCAAGAAAGAGCGGCCGGATCACATCGTAACGGTCGTGCTGCCCGAGTTCGTGCCCGCGAAGTGGTGGCATAAGCTGCTGCACAATCAGTCCGGCCTTATGCTCAAACTGGCGCTTCTGCTTCGCAGAGACATAGTGGTGACAAACGTCCGGTATTACCTGGAGAAATAGCGCCTGTGATTATTGAAGCCCGGGAAGACACGATAACCCTGCGCGGGGAGATCAAGAGCAACATCTGGCCGGCGATTCAGGCCGCCGCCGCACTGCTTCTGGAGAACCACCCGGCCGGGATAATCATCGACTGCTCCGGCATCACCAACATCACTTCCAAAGGGGCGGAGACTTTCGCCGACGCAATCAAGTACATAATCTCGCATAACGCGCGGATTATTGTGGCGGAGCTGTCCGAAGAGCTTCTGGAGATCGGAAAGGCTGTGCCGGCCGTGCGGGCGCAGCTTCCCGTGGCGGCCACGGTCGAGCAGGCCCGGCGCGCGCTCAGCCTTGTGGAGGTAACCCCGCAACGCGGAAAGGCCCGGGTCGCCGGTGTTGCGCCGATTTTGGGCAACTGGCGTCGGGCGGTCTACTTCGCTGACAAACTGGCCATCGGCGAGAACTGCGAAATCCACCTGGTCGATCTAATCAGGGTATCCCGGACATTGCCACTGGAGACGCCGATGCCGGAACGTGAGAGTGCCGGGCAGTCGCGCATCGAGGAAGCTAGGCGACTAGTCAGGGAATCGGGCCTGACTTGCTTCTCGCATGTAGAGAGGGTGAGGTCCGAATCTATCGGCCTGCTCGAGTTCGCAAGGCGCCTGAACGCGGACTTCGCTGTCGTGTCGATCGACCCCGGGAACAGAGATAGCCCGCGGCTTGAGGAGTCTGAGGCTATGGCACTCCAGGAAGCAGCCGATTTCGAGGTATCGCTCGTGAAAGGCGCTCCGGAACAGGCGAACCGGCCGGTCACAGCCGCCGTCGTGCCCGCGGTGGGTGCGTGGGAGCACGCTGTCGAGCACGCGTGCAAGCTCGCTGCCGGCGGTGGCGGCCTTGTCACCGTGATCTATATGATTCAGGTTCCCCGGTCCGAGCCGATCGACGCTCCCAAACCCGACGCCGAAGCCGCGGCCTCGGACTGTGCAAAGGAAGCTACGCGAATCGGCAGGAGATACTCTGTGAGGGTGCAGCCCAGAACCGAACGGGTGCGCGACCCCATACACGGGTTTATGCGCCTGATTGGCTCGGGAGCATTCGACCTGGCTGTCGTAGGAGTTAGGCGCGAGGCCGCGGTAGACTATCATACCGCGCAGGCAATCGCCACGGAGCTTCTCCAGGAACTGCCGTGCGAGACCGTGTTCCTGCGCGTGAGATAGCCCGTGACTGAGAAGCAGGGCGGAAGCTGGTGTATGGGATGACAGGCAAAGAGTCGGACGAGTTCGAAAAGCTGGTGGAGACGGTGGCGAAGCTGCGCGCGCCGGGGGGCTGCCCCTGGGACCGTGCGCAGACACACGAGTCGCTAAAGCGCTTCGTTATCGAGGAGACCTACGAGGTCGTCGAAGCTATCGACTCCGGCGACACGAGCCGTCTGAAGGACGAACTCGGAGACCTATTGCTCCAGGTCCTCCTGCACGCGCAGATTGCAAGCGAGGCCGGCCGGTTCGACATTGGCGACGTCTGCCGAACGATCCGGGAGAAGCTGCAGCGCCGCCATCCCCATGTCTTCGCCGATAC
>JBMFPI010000448.1:0-2268 GCA_049969195.1 Armatimonadota bacterium | reverse complement strand
CTCCGCATGTCGATTGCGGGGACCACGTCATTGTCGTCAACGCGGACAAGTGCGTGCTTACTGGCAACAAATCGGATGAGCTCGTCTACAGGCATTCCGGTTACCCGGGCGGCCTCAAGAGCATAACGCGGGGCGATTTGTTGGCCAAATCGCCGGTTAAGGCGGTCAGGGCTGCCATACGAGGTATGCTCCCGCACAACAGGTTGGGCGACGCCATATATCGAAAGCTGAAGGTGTATGCCGGACCGGACCACAACCACCAGGCACAGAAGCCGGAGGAGTTCAGGATCGGTTCCTGAACGGGTTCTCGGAGGACGATTTGGAAGAGACGGTTAGATACTACGGAACAGGTCACAGGAAAAACGCAACTGCCAGAGTCTGGCTGACTCCTGGCGACGGAACCATCACCATCAACGGGATCCCAATGAGCCAGTATGTCGGCCGAAAGTCGCTTGAGCTTGCCATCCTGCAGCCGTTCGAGGCGGTTGGCGCAGTTGGCGCGTACAACGTGACGGCGCTATGCAAGGGAGGCGGGATCGCCGGCCAGGCCGGGGCAGTCCGCCATGGCATCAGCAAGGCGCTACTGCAAGTAAGCCCCGAAATGCGCACGCCGCTGCGCAGGCAAGGGTTTCTGACTCGAGATCCTCGGGTAAAAGAACGCAAGAAGTACGGCCGGAAGAGAGCGCGGAGAGGATTCCAGTTCTCGAAGCGGTAACGTAGGCACAGATTTCTTGCGACAGTTGCAGGGCTGGTATTTTCGGCGATCTGCGCGCTCGGTCGAGGGGCTGCAGATCGCCGAAAACGCATCTGGCAGTTGGTCTGTCGAGGTAGCAGGGTTAGCAAATGAGTTGGTGGATTCGTTGGCTCGGGAGCCCGTGACGTTTCGAGCTAACAGTAGTGGATGGGATATCCGGGGTTGTGTAGTAGACGATGAAGACGAAGCCGAAGGTTTTTGTAAGCCGCAAATTGCCGGGCACCGCACTCGAATATATAAGCCGGGAATGCGAGGTTGATCTCTGGCCCAACGAGCTGCCGCCGCCGCGTGAAGCGCTTCTGGAGCGTGTGCGAGGATGTGAGGGAATCTTGACCCTGTTGACCGACCGCATCGACGCGGAGGTCATGGATGCCTCTCCTTGCCTGAGGGTGATATCGAACTACGCAGTTGGTTACGATAACATCGATCTTGCGGCTGCGGACGAACGCCGGATCCAGGTCGGCAACACGCCCGGTGTGCTGACGGAAACCACCGCTGACCTTGCCTTCGCCCTCCTGCTTGCGGTAGCGAGGCGCATAGTTGAAGCCGACCGTTACACGCGATCAGGGCAATGGCGCACGTGGGAGCCGACCCTGCTGCTCGGCCAGGACGTCCATCATTCGACGCTTGGCCTGGTTGGTATGGGCCGGATCGGCCGTGAGGTAGCAAAACGCGCACGCGGATTCGACATGACGGTACAATACTTCGATGCCGTCCGAAGCCAGGAGGCCGAGTCCAAGCTGGGAGCTCGATTCGTTGATCTCGACACACTCCTTGCCACCAGCGATTTTGTTTCGATCCACGTGCCGCTGACCGAAGCAACCCGTCATCTAATCGGTGAACGAGAATTGGGGTTGATGAAGCCGACTGCCATCCTGGTGAACACGTCGCGCGGCCCGGTCGTGGACCAGAGGGCGTTATATTCTGCTTTGCGAGATCAGCGAATCGCCGGCGCGGGACTGGATGTTTTTGAGAAGGAGCCTATCCCGAGGGACGACCCTCTTCTGAGCCTCGAAAACGTTGTCGTGGCACCACACATCGGCTCAGCTTCGGTGGCGACCCGCACGAAAATGGCGATGATGGCAGCAGAAAATCTGGTCGAGGGTGTTTATTGCCGACCGATCCCGTACAAGGTCAACCCCGAAATCGATTCCGATTTCCGCTGCTGCGGGCTGGATTGCACGTAAGGATTTTTCCCGAGCGGCTACAGTCCCGGTCCTGAGGATTGTCGTGCCGGCATGATGCCGACGCTCCGGGAAGAAGCCAGAGAACCGCCGAAACCGTGTCCATTGCAAAACGCCCGGTACCACCGGCGCGTATTTCGCCTTCTTACCGACGGCTCGCTACGGCGCAGGCTCAGCCGATCCAGGCAGACCCCGTACAATTACCTGATTTTGCGAGACCCGGAGGTAAGACTCCAGCGGATGGGGAATGAATAAGTGTCCGACAGATATTGCGGTGATGGGTTAGAGGCTGCTCCTCGCGATCTTGAGTGGAACGCGAAGCCAGCATTC
>JBMFPI010000447.1:0-2278 GCA_049969195.1 Armatimonadota bacterium | reverse complement strand
ACTCGGACAAACTGAGCTTCGCGGAGCTCAGCCAACTGGTCGCCTACATAAAGGCGCACCCGGATCGCCCGCAGGACCAGATCAGGCAGCTTGAGGTTCACAAGTGGAACCGCATTGCGCTGCCGATGTCCAGCCTTGTATTTGCAATGCTCGCCGCTCCGCTAGGCGTCAGGCCGTACCGTAGCGGGTCGAGCGTCGGTTTCGGGCTGAGCATTCTGCTGATTTTCCTTTACTGGATGGTCTGGCATTATACTTCCTCGCTGGCGATTCAGGGGCATATTTCTCCGGCGGTCGGGGCGTTCTTTGCGGATGTGATCGGAATCGTTGCTGCTGTTGGGCTAGTGAGACGCGCGGCGAAGTGAGCGCATCCTGCGCGCCTCGGGCTGCGCTTTCGCAGGCGGCAGGATTCGGCCGCTCTACAAGGGTGTTGGGATAAGCGCGCTTTCGGCGTTTCTCCCGTATAGCTGAGGAGCTTCGAATCGCAGTAAGCGCCGGGTTTAGGATCTATCAAAACAACCTCTCTGCGGTAGAATCGATATGCGATACTCAGTCCTGTTTGTGGCAGTCCTGATACTGGTATCGGGTTTTATCGCCTACTTCGGCGACCTGCTGGGCCGCTGGATGGGGAAGAACCGCCTGACCATACTGCGCCTTCGCCCGCGCCATACCGCATACGCCGTCACCGCTATCACGGGAATGCTCATTTCCGCCCTTGCTCTTCTGGCGCTGGTGTCGGCTAACGTGCAGTTCAGGAAGGTGCTCACTGAAGGCGAACAGATCCTGCGCCGCAACGTATCTCTGACCAAGACGAATAGAGGCCTTGCGGCCAGGAACAAGTCGCTGGAGTTGCGACGCCGGCAACTCGTTGCGCAGGTCAGTCGCCAGCGCGCAGAGGTCAACCAGGCTCAGGAAGCGGCTTTGAAGGCTGCCGAGGCCGCCGTCAAAGCGGCGCGTGCCGAGGCCAGGGCCGTAAGGGCAGTCGAGCGCCTCAAGCACGACATAAAGGAAAGGCAGCGTGAGCTTGCAAAGCTGACGCGCGAGCGAGCCGCCGCCGTAGCCGAGGTGCAGGCCAGGACTCGCGAGCTGGCGGCGCTAAAGCTTCGGCTTGAGCAGCTTCAGGACGAAGCCGACGCCGCGCGCTACAGCGCCCGCCTGGCGACGCAGCAGGCTGCGCTCGCCAAGAGCCAGTATAATGAGGCCAAGCAGCGGCTTGACGACACTACCGCCGCACTCAAGCAGGCTGAAACCCGACTCGCAGAGCAGGAAAAAGCAATTAAAGAGCAGGAGGAGCAGCTTCGTTTGCAGCAGGCTGCTCTGGCAAGGATAGGCCGGCTTAGCGAGGAATACCGTATCCGCGCGAACGAACTCCTCGGGGGCGACATTCGCATTCGCCAGGGAGATGAGCTGGCCCGAGGAGTCATATCTCCGAGGCAGTCGATCTTCGGGATCAAGGGCGACATCTATTCCCTGCTGGAGACCGCAAGCGAAGAAGCCATCCGGCGGGGCGCCGGCGTCGGCCCGAACGGTCGAGCGGTCGCGGTCGAGTTCAGGCAGCCTATCAGCAAGGATTACGTGGTGCACCTGGAAAACGAGAGCGTCTGCGTGCAAATGGCCGCCGAGGCGATCGCGCAGAGTGCCCTGCGGCCGGAAGATGCGCTCGTACAGGTTCTGTGCGCCAGGAACTCGCTGGCCGGCGAGCAGGTGCGGGTCAGGCTTGTGCTTTACTACAACAACCTGGTCTACCGCAAGGGAGACAAGATCGCCGAGACGAAGATGGACGGGCGCGCGTCAGAGGGGCGAGTGCTGCTCGCCCTGATCGGTTTTCTTCAGAACGAGGTAAGCAGGGCCGCGGTCGCCGCGGGCGTAGTCCCGGTTGCCAATCCGGACCCGCGGGCGACTCTGGGATCCGATCCCAGGACCCAGGTGGAACGATTGATGGCGGTGGTGGACCAAATCAAGTCCAGGAACGCGCGCGTGAATGTCGAAGCGTATGCTTCCGCCGACATCTTCGCCGCCGGCCCGCTCGATATGACCAACATGCGCTTCAGCGTTACTAAGATCGAGTAACCTCAGATGCCTGACAGATCGACCGTTCTGGCCATAGATCCCGGTCGGGACAAATGCGGACTGGCCGTTGTTGCGCGGGCCCAGGGCGGCTCCGGCCAATTCGAGGTCCTTTATCGCGGAGTAGCAGCAGTCGATGAGCTGCCGGAGCTGGTGTCCCAACTGGGTGGTCAGTTTGCTCTGTCGGCGCTTGTAGTGGGGAACGGCACCAACT
>JBMFPI010000446.1:0-2279 GCA_049969195.1 Armatimonadota bacterium | reverse complement strand
CTGCTTGGCCTGGTATCTAACATGCCGCATATTCACGTGCGGGTGGCGACCCGGCCGGGCGAGGAAGAAGTGCTTGCGTCGGAGGCTGCCGCGAAAGGCTTCGACCGGGTCATAGTTGCCGGGGGCGATGGTACGATTAACAAAGTCGTCAACGGCATCGGCGACTCGGGTCTCTCAGTTGGCGTTATCCCTCTCGGCACAGGCAACGTGCTCGCCAACGCTCTGGGTATCCCCACCGATGACATCATCCGCGCGCTTGAGATCATCGGGGCGAACAAGGTGCGCGCTGTAGATCTTGCCCGTGCCCGAATGCATCCGCTTAAGGAAGGCGCGGTCGAAGGTCCACGAGAGGACACCCGGCTCTTTGTGCTGATGGCGGGATTCGGGTTCGACGCGGCGGTGGTCGAGCAGGTGTCCTCGAAGGTCAAGAACGTATTCGGCACGATAGCGCATTTTGCCTGCGGTCGTAGGGCAGTTGGCCAGATACAGCCCACTCGATTCCGCCTCGCACTCGATGAAGGAGTAACCTACGAGAGCAAAGCTTACGCGGTTATCGTAGCCAACTGCGGCACCTATGCCCACAAGTTCAAGATCGCTCCGAAGGCCGTTTTTGACGACGGCCTGCTGGACATTATCGTGTTTGAAGCAGGGTCTGGTGGCGCCTGGCAGTTGATCGGCCGGTGCCTCAGCCTGGTCTTCAGGACGACCGTAGCCGGGCATGCTGCAACCTACCTCAAAACCGCCCGCGTGCGCGTTGATTCGGATCCGCCGGTAAAGGTGCAGGTCGACGGAGACGTAGTCGGGACAACCAGCGTCGACATAGAAGTGCTCCCTAGATCCCTGCGTCTGATCGTGCCGTAGACACCTTTCGGCAAGCGTAAGAGAGGGTAGGGGCTGTCCGATCCGTGCCCCCGCGCCACGATCACGTGCCGTCTGGTACGGGCTGTTGAGATGGGCGGGTCTTGGGCGATTCTTATGTTTCGTTGAGGAGCGTCGAAGCTGCCGAAACGCCGGCTTTGCGTTCAAAGGCAGCAACCCTCCGATACGTGGGCTTGCCGTGAACAGTGCGTGCCGGCGAATGGGCGAGAATTTCAGGTGTTGATCGTATAGCTGCGGGTTCTCTTGACGCTGCGCGGCACGCCGTCCTGGACAGCCGGTTTGTACTTCATCCGGGAGGCCGCGCTCACAACGGCCCGATCCAGCGCCTTGTAACCTGAAGATCTGGTGACAATCACATCGGTGACATCACCATCGGCCGTCACCATGTACTGGATTTCCACCTTGAGGGATAGCCTTTCCGGAACGGAGCTCGGTACGGTCAGTCGCGAATCGCTGATAAGCTGGGGTTCAGCGCGGTCGGCGAGGCGCGACTTGTGCGGCGGCTGACACTTGTCGCAGATTTTGGTCGGCTGCTTTCCCTCAACGAAGGACTGGGTCGTGATCTCCGTGCAGTACGGTCCCGGAAGCAGACCCGAGTTAGAACATACGCGGACGCTTACCATCGCTGGAGCAGGAGGCGGCGCAGGTGCAGGGGGTGCCGGCGCAGGGCGCACGCCAGGCCCCGGGTCTGCGTGTTTCGGCGGCTCCGGATTGCCGACGCCGGGCCCGTGTCCCGATCCCTTGCCCGGGCCGTCGTCGGGATCCGGCACCCAGCCGACCGGCGTCTTCCCGCCGCCCCAATTGCCGGGGAGATCCCCGCCGGCGCTTGTGGAGCCTATATTCAGCTTTCCCCCCGGATCGCCTGGGGGAACCTGGGATGTCGCCATCGGCCCGGGCGAGGCTGTAGCGGTCGTCCGGTTCGAAACTGGAGCGGGCGCGGCCGTGTAAGAGGTGTGTCCGGCGGGAACCGACCGATCCGGCGGCAATGGCGGCAGCGGTTTCGGCAAAGAAACCGTCGGGGCCTCGTCCGGTTTGGGCGCGTGTTTGGCGGGCAGGTCAATCAGATCGACGTTGATGTAGCGCGGCGCAAGTGGCGGAGGCGCGGCTGAGAGCCTGGCGGCCGAGGTTCGACCGATCAGCACGGCCGCTGCCAGGTGGACCGCCACCGAAATCGCTATGGCGCAGTTAAGAACTCTGTCGCGCTTCATAGAACTCAGGATGCCGGCTTTGGTTCCGTCGCTATTGTGAGGAACCGTGCACCGGCGCGCTTGGCCTCGTCGGCGATTTGTATGCCCTTGTCCCACCGCTGGGCTCTGTCGCAGTTGATGACTACCACAGCCCTCGGGTTGTCCTTCAGCCTGGACCGCAGAATCGGGTAAAGCTGGTCGAAACTGATGCGC
>JBMFPI010000445.1:0-2285 GCA_049969195.1 Armatimonadota bacterium | reverse complement strand
ACCGACATCCACGTCCCGGAGCTGCAGGAGGAGCAGCGAAACGTAATCCGCCACGTAATCGGCGGGCTAGCCAGACCCGACGTCGTCGCGCCCAGAGTCGAAGAGCAGAACGCAACGGCGAAGTTCGTAGTGCCCGGCCCGGGGGCGCCGAAATCCGTCAAACCGGAAGCTCCTATGCCGGGGGAACCCCATTTGACGGCTGAGCCAATCGTCGTTGCGAAAGGGCAACGTATGAAAGTCACGGGCCGCGGGTTCGCACCCAACGCGCCGGGAAAGCTTGTCCTGCTCGGCGCCGACGAGATAACGGTCGGAGAGTTTCGGACCGATTCCTCCGGACGGTTCGAGAAATCCTTTGTGAACCCCCGCTACATCCCCGGCGACTACTTCGTGCAGGCGCGTGTAGAGGCCAGGCTGGGCGGATGGGTGTTGAGCGAGACCCTGAAAGAAGCCGCCCCACGCATGATTGAAACAATCTACCTGGCGCTCATCGGCACGGCCTTCTCACTCGTTTTTGCGCTGCCGCTTTCGTTTCTGGGCGCTCGCAATTTGATGTCCGGGACACCTGCCCTAAAGGCGGCCTACGGGGCAGTGCGCGCCGTGTTCACCGTTCTGAGGTCGGTCGAGGTGCTGATATTCGCGGTCATAGCCGTAGCGGCGGTCGGGATCGGGCCGTTCGCAGGTGTGATTGCCCTGGCCGTCCACGGCATCGGCGCACTCGGCAAACTCTACTCGGAAGCGATCGAATCAATCGAGCACGGGCCGATTGAGGCAATCCGCTCCACCGGAGCGAACCAGATGCAGGTGGTAATCTACGCGGTTGTGCCGCAAGTTGTGCCGCAGTTCATCGCGTTCACGCTGTATCGGTGGGATATTAACGTGCGCATGGCGACGGTGATCGGCTTAGTTGGCGGCGGCGGAATCGGCTACCAGTTGATCCAGTACATGAACCTGCTCCAATGGCAGCAGGCGGCGACGGCGATCTGGCTCATCGCCGGCGTCGTGATGATTATGGACTACGCAAGCGCCGTCATACGGGAGAAAATCGCGTAGCCGAAAAGTTTCGGTCCCCTGCAGAAGACCAACCCGACGCACACCCGCAGGCTGTTGCGAGAGGCAAGTTTGCGGCGATTCTCGCGGTTAGTCGAGGAGCCATGAGTCGCAGAAAACGATCCTTTTGCGTTCTACCGCAATAACATCGTTCACGCCCCGAACACCTTGCCCGAACTATTCCGCCTACCTGGGCGATCCGACGGGAGAATACGACTGCCCAAAACCGTAGTCAACGCGAAGAACCCAGACGCCATCTCAGGCCCGTTTTTTCGGAGTGTATGGGTTGCCGCGGAACGGCTGATCCCGTCGCAAGTGCCTTCGATCACTTGATTGAATCGGCGATCCTCTGGAGCTCCCCGCGAGGCAGATCGCCCATGATCGTCAGCCGAATGCCCGCCCGCGTCCAGGTCAGCATGTTCGTGACATTGCTATCGATTTTCGGATCCGGCGCTCCACGGGAGGCCCTGTGCTGAAAAATCGAGACTGCGTTGGCGCCGTTAGTGAAACGCAGATGCACGCAGGAAGAGCCGTTGATGCGAAGATAGCTAGTTGCTTCGTGCCGGTAGCCCTTCGGCAGGTAAGACGGCTTCATGACCGTGAAGTCGGGGCTGCCGACAGGCCGCTCGGCAGCTTTAACCTTACCCTCAACTTTGAATAAGTCACGATCTATATCCCCGGGGTTGATCTGCAGGCTGACATAGCGCGACGAACGAAGGACGGCACCCGACTGCGACTCGGTCTGGGTACCCAGGACAAGGTAGCAGTCCCGGTCTACCCACATCCTATGTGCCGGCTCGCCCCTGGACCTAGGGACCGCATAGAGCACATATGCGTCCCTGCCGGCAATCTTCTCCGTGCCCACAAGTCGAAGATCGTAGTTATGCAGAACGCCTCGCCAGTTCGTTTCACTGCAGCGCACCGGACATCGTCCGATCTTTTCCCAAACGCCATCTTTGGGACAGAACTTCCATTCGTGGTTGCCGTCCCTGATCACGATGGTGCCGGCAAGCGCCGGAGGAGCGAAGTAGACCGTCCGTGTCAGATCAGGTTTAAGATGGACGACTTTCAAGGTGGCAACGGCCATCTGATCGCCCAGTGCGACTGTCGCCTTCTTGATACCGCGGTAGTCGACGTGTTTGTCCGCCTCCTCCGAGCGCAGAAGCAGCCCCGCGGGTGCGGCGGCCAGCGCGCCGGTTGCGGCAAGCATCAGACAAAACGGCCACAATTGTGTCGGG
>JBMFPI010000444.1:0-2289 GCA_049969195.1 Armatimonadota bacterium | reverse complement strand
TGGACGCGGCCGCGGCGATGCTCATATCGGCGGGCCAGGGTGGGAGGGCCGAGGACCTGCGGGCTGCGGCGATGCAAAGACTCGAAGAGATCGAGATCCGGCACGCCCGCGACACGGCGCCGATACCCTTCGCAAGGGAGCTGGTTTTCGAGCTGAAGCAGTGCGGTGTGCGTGTCGGAATAGTGACTCGAAACTGCCGCCGGGCGAGCCGGATCTCGCTGTATATAGCCGGCATCAAGCCTGATGTGCTGGTATGCCGCGAGGATTCCGACAGGTATAAGCCCGACCCGCAACCGCTTCAGATTGCCCTCGAGACGCTCGGCGCGCGCCCGGAGGCGTCGGTGATGGTGGGCGATCACCTGATGGACATCCAGAGCGGCAGGGCGGCTGGAATGCGTACTATCGGCTTCCTGCGAAACACAAGGCCGCCCGATTTCTTCGACGCCGTGAGGCCCGATTTGGTTGTTCGCGATCTTTCAGAGGTGCTGCGTGCGGTTGTCGATTGCAATAGTTAACTGGAACGCCACACGCTTTCTCACCGAATGCCTGCAGTCGCTGCAAGCGCATCCGCCGAGCGCGGAGCACGAGATTATCGTTGTCGACAACGCCTCCCAGGACTTCGACGAACCCTCTTTCCGCACCGCTTTTCCGAACGTCACTCTCATCGTGAACCGCGACAATGCGGGCTATGCCGCTGCAAACAATCAGGCAATAGCGATTTCGCGCGGCGAATACGTGCTGCTGCTCAACCCTGACACCCGCGTGACCGAACACGCTCTCGACACACTGATCGGGTTCATGGACTCCTACGCGGACGCAGCAGCCTGCGGTGCGAAGCTTATCCGGCCGGACGGGAGCGTGGAGCACTCCGTTCGCAGCTTCCCGTACCCGGCCGCTATAGCTTTCGAGTTTACTGGTCTGGCAAGGATTCTGCGGAAGAGCAGGAGGGTAGCGCGTTACAGGATGCGCTGGTTCACTTACGATGAGGTCGCCGAGGTGGACCAACCGATGGGCTCCTGTCTTATCCTGAGACGCCGGGCGATAGAGCAGGTCGGGGCGCTTGACGAGTCGTTTCCAATATTCTTCAACGAGGTAGACTGGCTTTACAGAGCGAAGCAGATGGGCTGGAAAGTATACTTCACGCCGGCGGCCGTGGTGGTGCATCACGGGGCTGCGTCGACGGGTAAAGCCGGCAGGCGCAGGATGATCCGCGAATCGCACGAGTCGCTGATCAGGTTCTATGCCAAGCACTTCAGGTCACGCATCCCCGCCCCGGTCTACTTTGTTGTGGTAGCCTGTATAAGGGTCGGAGCGCTGTTCAGAAGATGACGCAACCGGACGTCACGGTCAGTATAGTCAACTGGAACACACGGGACGAGCTGCGCGAGTGCCTGAAGACCGTCCTTGCCCAGGACGGCTCGATAGGAGTCGAGATCACCGTGGTGGACAACGCGTCCGCGGACGGAAGCTCGGAGATGGTCCGGTCGGAGTTCGGCGACAGCGTCAATCTGATTCAGAATCCCTCTAACGCGGGTTTCGCCGCGGCGCAAAACATTTCTATCCGGCAGGCGCGCGGCCGATACATCTTTCTCGCCAATCCCGACTGCCGGCTTATCACAAGCGACGTACTAGCGAAGATGGTGGATTTCATGGACTCGCACCCCGACGTCGGCATCCTCGGCCCACGGATCGTGAACCCTGACGGCAGCCTGCAGTACTCGGCGCGGAGGTTCCCCACCATGCTCGCGGCGGGGTTCCGACACACCCTCCTCGGGAAGCTTTTTCCAAACAACCGGTTCGTGAGAAGCTATATGATGACGGATTGGGCACACGACAGGGTCGCTGACGTTGATTGGCTGTCCGGGTCGGCCCTGATGGTCAGAAAAGCCATGATCGATCAAGTGGGCCTACTCGACGAGCGGTTCTATATGTATCTGGAAGACGTGGACTGGTGCAAGCGCGCACACCTGGCGGACTGGCGAGTGGTCTACTTCCCCGAGGTGACCGTGTCACACCGGATCGGGGCGGCGAGCGATCAGAACGCGATGGAAATGGTTCGCCAGCACCACCGGAGCATGCTCCTCTATTTCATCAAGCACAACCGCCGCAGCCCCAGGATACTTTTGACGCCGCTCGTCTTGCTCGCTCTCTGGATCAGGATGCGGGCGAGGATCAGCCTGGTCCGACCCGCGGCTTCGCAAACGCCGGTTGTTAGCGATTCCGATCCTGCCGGTCGCGGCTGACGTCGACATCCTCCACGCAGCAGAACTCTTTTTGGAATCCCGGGGC
>JBMFPI010000443.1:0-2298 GCA_049969195.1 Armatimonadota bacterium | reverse complement strand
ATAGGGCAGCACAGGTTGGACTATCTTCACACTAGCGGCGCAAGAGATCAGCGGCATTTTGGCCCGGTTGCACATGCCAGCTATTGCGAGGCTAGGACCTGTGATCGTAGGCCCGATGATCGCGACGACACCATCGGTCGCCAAAAGGCGATTGCACGCCTGCACGGCCTGCTCCGGTTTTCCCCCGTCATCGTAGAATTCGACCTTGACCGGGCGCCCGTTTATTCCACCACTGGCGTTGATCTGTTTGACCAGCATCTCGACCGTCTGGCGTTCCGGCACCCCGAGCGGTGCATTGTCGCCCGTCAATGAGAATATGGCCCCGATAACTATCGGCGAGCCGCTTGTTTTTCGGGCAGCCGAGCATGGCAAGACAGACACGACCACCATCAGCACGGCCGCCAGGGTAAATATGAACTTTTTCACAGGGTTATCCTCCCACAAAATGCCGGCGGGCCCTAAGGCCCGCCGGCCACATCCCGCCTATCACTTAGCCAGAACCCATTTGCCGTCCTTGATCGTAACCAGAGCGAAGCAGCTCTTGTGGAGCCCATTGTGCTCATCCGGGCGGAAGTTGAAGACGCCGGAGATGCCCACGAAGCCTTTGGTGTTTTCTATGGCGTCTCGGATCTTTGCCCTGTTCGCGCCTGCTTTCTCAATCGCACGCACCATGAGCATAAACGCATCCCAGGCATGACCGCCAAAAGTGTTCGGCGCTTTCCGGTATGCCTTCTCGAAGTCCGCTGCGTATTTCAGAAGCACCTTTTTCTGCGGATCGCTGTCAGGGATGTACTTTGCCACCAGGAGCTTGCCCGCGGGGAAAACTACCCCATCGGCAGCAGCACCGGCCAGCTTGATGAACTCCATGTTGGCGATCCCGTGGCTCATGAGCAGGTGCTGTTTCATACCAAGCGTCTTCATGTTCTTGGCCACCATCGCCGGGCCCGGGTTGGTTCCCCAGCACACCACCGCCTGCGGCCGCGCCGCTCGGATCTTGCTCAACTGAGACGTCATATCGGTGTCTGATGTCGCGAAGGACTCGACTGCTTTGGTCTGAATCCGCGCGGCCTTAGCCTGCTCCAACCACTGGTCGCGGCCGCTCTGGCCGAAAGCGTTCGCGTCGTTGATAAATCCAACCGAAGTAATCCCGCGCTTCTTGCAGTATTCGATCAGCCTGCCGACGGCCATCGCGTCGTCCTGGGCAGTTTTGAACACGTATCGCCTTACGGGCCGCACGATCTTGATACTGGCAGCGCACGATATTAGCGGCATCCCGGCATCGTCGCACATCGGCGCAATCGCGAGGCTCGGGCCGGTGAGGGTTGGACCGATGATTCCGACTACGGCCTTGTTATCCAGCAGTTTGCGGCACGCTTGCACTGCCTGGTCAGGCTTCCCCCCATCGTCGTAGAACTCAACCTTGACGGGACGTCCCTTGATCCCACCCTTTGCATTGATCTGCTTAACCAGCATTTCGACAGTTTCGCGCTCCGGCACGCCGAGCGGCGCATTGTCGCCCGTCAGAGAGAATATCGCTCCGATCACATAGGGCGGCCCCGAAGGCTTTTTCGCGGCCGCACCGACGCCAATGGTCGAGCCTGCCGCCAGAACCAGCACCAGCAAACCGACACACCACAAACGCTTCCCGAACATACTCATCAACCTCCCGATTTTTCTATTGCCCGGCCTCGCCGGAGCAACGAGTTCTACAGGGAATGAAGCTCCTCCCCTGCGAGTATGCGCACGCCCTTCTCGCGAAGGATCGTTGTCGCCTCATCAAGTTTCTCTATGCGGAACACCACTATCGCGTGCTCTCCAGAACGGCCCACAAACGCGTACATGTACTCGATGTTGATGCCGGCCTTCGCCAGAACGTCAATTATGTTGGCGAGGCCGCCGGGCCTGTCGGGAACCTCTATGGCCAGGACTTCTGTAAGCGCCACAGTGAAGCCGGCGTCCGCCAGGGCGTTCTTGGCCGCCACGGGATCGTTTACTATGAGTCGCAGGAGCCCGTAATCGATCGTGTCCGCGATGGAGAGAGCACGAATGTTGATGCCGGCATCCGCCAGCGTGCGCGTCACGTCGGCCAATCGGCCCGATTTGTTTTCCAGAAAGACGGAAAGCTGACTAACTCCCACTGTACAGGTCCCTCCTATCGACCACTCTCTTTGCCTTGCCCTCGCTTCTCGCGATCGTCTTGGGCTCGACCAGCTTCACCTTAACCGAGATTCCCAGAGCAGACTGAAGTTCCGAGGTAATCTTTCGCTCCGTCTGTTCCAGGTATCTCACCTCGTCAGC
>JBMFPI010000442.1:0-2311 GCA_049969195.1 Armatimonadota bacterium | reverse complement strand
ATCCCATCCTACACTGCCGCTTGACCAAGTCGCGCCATCGTAGCTTCTGTCAAGGTGGGGGCGGTTTGACGCTTACAAAAACGCCAGGCTTGCGCTCTATCACGATAACCTCTCTATCCGGCCCGTGCCGATATCTGTTTTCAAAGCGCTCCTCGAAGTGACCTGTCGGTTGCCCGGTGCGTCTCCTCGAGCCGCCCGACTGCCGGGTATAGACCCAAGTGCCGGCGCCCACAACACGCCCGCGACCGCCGCTCTTTTTCACGCAGGATTTTTCAATCCCACCGTAGAAGTCGCTAGCTGAACAAGATCGACTCGCATTTCGGATCTTCAAGTCAACAACACTCGCAAAGCAGTCTTTCCCGGAGGAGGAACATTGGCAGTAACCGAGACCAGACGTCAGAAAATATCCGTCGAAGAGCTCGAACGGGCGGCAAGAGAGATGCGCGCCTACGCCCTAGTTGCAATACACGCCGCTGGGACCGGTCACCCCGGTGGATCGCTTTCGGTCATGGACATCACAGCGGCTCTTTTTCTGAACGAGCTCAACCTCCAGCCGCAGGAACCAAACTGGGAGTGCCGTGACCGTGTGATATACTCCGGTGGACACAAGGCACCGGCCCTTTACGTTGGGATGGCCAAGGCCGGTTATTACGACATAGACGACGTGGTCACGCTCCGCAAGTGCGGCAGCCCGTTCCAGGGGCATCCCCACTGCCTCAAACTGAGCGGCATTGAGGTTTCGACCGGCTCGCTTGGTCAGGGTCTGGGCGTAGGGGTCGGAATGGGACTGGCGCTCAAGCTGGACAAGTGCCCTGCGCGTGTTTATGTCGTAATGGGCGACGGCGAGCAGCAGGAAGGAAGCATATGGGAAGCGGCAATGAGCGCCGCGAACTTCAAACTCGATAACCTGTGTGCCATCGTGGATAAGAACCGCCTCCAGATAGACGGATGGGTCAAGGACGTGATGAACATCGACCCGCTCGCCGACAAGTATCGCGCGTTCGGCTGGCATGTCATTGAGATCGACGGGCACAACATGCAGCAGATCCTTGATGCGTTCGACGAAGCCAGAAATACCACCGGTCAACCAACGGTTATCATAGCCCATACGGTCAAGGGCAAAGGTGTATCGTTTATGGAAGACCAGGCCGGCTGGCACGGTGTCGCGACCAAAACTCGGGAGGAACTGGACAGGGCATTGGCCGATGTCGGCTGCCCTACTATGACAGCCGCCAAGGTAGACGAGCTGTTAGCGCGAGCAAAACTCTACGCCGAGGCAGCCGCGGCGGACATCGACGCGCAGCATCCTAAGTTCAAGGCAAACTACTGGTGGAACGAAACCCCGGAGATGAAGGTCGAGATGGATCCCACCAGAATGGGCTTCGGCCGCGCACTGAAGCGCATAGGCGACGACGAGCGCATCTGCACCCTGCACGCGGACATCTCTAAGTCGATCTGCATCACTGATTTTGAGGCTGACCATCCGGAGCGGCTGAACCGGGTATTCTCCGTCGGCATCGCCGAACAGAACATGATGCAGGTGGCCGCGGGGTTGGCACTAGTCGGCAAGATCCCGATCACCGGTACTTACGGCGTATTTGCGTCAGGCCGCCCGTGGGACCAGCTCAGGACCACCATCTGCTACGGCAACCTCAACGTCAAGATCGCCGGTGCGCACGGCGGCATATCCGTCGGACCGGACGGAGCCACGCACCAATCGCTGGAAGAAATTTCGCTCATGTACGTGCTGCCCAATATGCACCTGGAAGTTCCGTGCGACTCGGTCGAGACCGAGAAGGCAACCGAGGCCTGCGTACTCGACGTCGTAGGACCGGCCTACATCCGATATGCACGCGAGGCAACACCGATTGTTACGAGCGCATCGACCCCTTACAAATTCGGTGTGGCCAACATTATCCGGTTCCGGCGCGAGGCGCCTAAATTCATTGACGCCTTCGAGCAGGTGCTGTCAACAGATTACAAGAGTGAGGGAGAACAGCTCGCTATCATCGCATGCGGACCGATGGTGCCCGAAGCTATGCGTGCGGCCTGGATACTCAAGAGAGAACACGGCATCGAGACACGTGTCATAAACATGCACACCGTCAAACCTATCGATGAAGCCGCGATCCTGGCTGCTGCAAACGAGATCGGCGCCATTGTCACTGCCGAAGAACATCAGGTGGGCGGATTCGGCAACATCGTTGCGGGCGTTGCAGCACGACGAACCGATCATACGAAGCCCCTTCGCATTGCTCAGATCGGCGTAAAGGACACCTTCGGCGAATCCGGACAGCCGTGGGAGCTGATG
>JBMFPI010000441.1:0-2319 GCA_049969195.1 Armatimonadota bacterium | reverse complement strand
GGCTAGTGCCGCCCTGTCTTCATCGGTTAGCAGCTCGGGGGACATTCGTTGCTTGACGAGCAAAACGGCGTTGCAGTCCGCCAACACAAATTGATCGAAAACCCAACGGATCAGCGGGTTCATGCCGCGGCCTCTGAAGACGCACGCAGCAAAGTCGACGACATAGGGTCTCCCGTCTTCGCCGAGCATAACGTTGCCGCGGCTGCGCAAATCGCAGTGAGCCACTCCCCGGGCGTGCATAGCGTCGAGAACGCTCTGCAGAGCCTCGTAGAAATCCGGCCCAAGCGTGCCGGGCTCGACAAGGTCGAGGCTTCGACCCGGAATGTGCTCCATCGCTAGTGCGTGGCGGTCGATTCTACCGATGAGTTTGGGAATGCCGACAACCCCGCTGAGCTTTCGCAGTGCGCCCATTTCCCTACGAATGAGGATAGGGCCGACCAGATCACGGAACAGCCGGTCGCTGCGGCGGAAGTCCTTGACGATCAGCATCCGCTCGTCCAGCCTTACCAGCCGCAGGTCGGGCCGGGTGCCGTTAGCCAAGCGGTAGTAGTCGACTGTGTTTTGTTCGACCTCGCTCCGCGAAAGTCGCCTGCCGTTAACCGCCACTGGTATCATCAACTCATTTTATCACGAGGGCCCCGCGGGTTTCTACTTCTGACGAGCTCGAGGATTAGTTCAGTCTTGCGGGACTGTCGTTCTGAGCAGAGCGACGTATCTCGGCCTCACGCGGAGGTTTTTCGCTGAGCCAAGCACGACGTTGCCGCGGAACCGAACAGTCCCGACGCCGACTTCCATCGCCACGCAGTGCGAGCTCAGCGCCTTTCGGCGATTCGACGCTCTTCGCATAAGCACGAGAATCGCCGAGAACTCCTCTGTCGCAACAGCCTGCTGGCTCCTGCCGACGGGGCGAAACCGTTCCAAGGTGAGTCGATGATGGGATGTTCTACCTGCTGCCGGTTCCAAGCCCTCTATCAACAAGGTAACGATAGCTCTTCTTCACAGCCTCGAGCATATCGGTGGCGCAGGCATCGAGTTCCACAATGAGCCATTCCAACACTGCAGGATCGGCAGCGCCGATAATCGCAGGCATGTTGAGCTTGCCTGAGCCGACAGCCGTGTGGGAGTGATCGCCTTCTACGAGCATTCCGTCCTTTATGTGCAGCAGGGGAACACGTGCCTTGTGCTTTGCCAGCACGGCTACCGGGTCGGCCTTCCCGAACGCGCACCAGTAGACGTCCAGCTCGCTGAAGGCGTCCGGAGCCTCTTCGAGCAGAATGTCGTATATATACCTCTCCTCGCCCTCAGGTCGGACAAACTCCCACCAGTGGTTGTGGAACCCGAAACTCATCTCGTAGGGCTTCAGCAGCTCTGCCGCCTGCTGGAATTTGGCGGCGCACGCCTTAACCGCGTCTACCGTCTCGAAGTCGTTGGGCCCGAAGCCGCCTATTATGCGGGTATTGCCTAACTCAGCCTGCTCGTCGGCTACTTCCTTGATTCTGTCCGGTGTCGGCACGCCGACGTGGCTGCCACAAATCGTCAACCCTAGGTCCGCTGCAACCCTGGCGATGTGCTTCGGCTCGTGTCCGTGGAGCCCCGCAAGCTCGACTCCCCTGTAGCCGATCTCGGCGACCGTTTTCAAGACTCTCGGCAGATCATTGCCGCCGGGATAAACCTGCTCGCGCAAGGTGTAAAGCTGCAGTGCGATTGGTTTTGCCATTGATTTCTCCCTGATCGTCAGATCTGTTTCCATGACGCTTCGCTGCGGTGCACGCGATTACCTTCTGCCCGACAAATCGGTGTTGTGCGATAAGCGCGTCACGTGCGGGTTACCCTGGTGGCGGGAGCGCACTGACCGGACTGCCTTGCGGGGCGAGGCTATTGCAATAGGGCGCAATCCGCGCGTTTCCGCGATTCGAGGCTCCTCAAATATGCGGCAGAATCGCTCAAGCTGCGCCTGTCGCAGGAGCCCGAGGGTTGCGGTTGTCCTCAGGCCCGGACTTGAAACTGAGGACGACAGGCAGCGAGCAGACGCGAAGGCTAGTGGAAGGCCACTGATGAGAGCTTAGGCTCGGCCTGATTCGCGGTCGGTCAACCGCTACGGGACGGTGAGCCGGCGTGCCAGCGGGGATTGCGGATTCGCGCGCCGGACGGCCTGGTACTCCTGCGCAGCCTCGGAGTAAAGTCCGATCGACTCGTAAACCACCGCAAGCGCCAGGCGGGATCCGGGCAGGCGGTGTTGAACCTCTCTTATTGCAGCCATATCCTCTGCGGATATCACCCTGAACGCGGCCGCACGCGACATAGCCCACGAGTCGTTGG
>JBMFPI010000440.1:0-2326 GCA_049969195.1 Armatimonadota bacterium | reverse complement strand
CCAGGCACGACTCGAATTGTGACTGGGGGCTTGTCGAGAACCTGCGCTTAGAGATGCACAACCGCGACCAGCATTGCAAGGTGATCGCGCCGCAATGGGCTAGGCATCTGTTGGGGCCGGTGTACCGCAAGTTGAGTAACGGCGGGTCGCACTCCGTTACGATCACGCCAGGCGGGACCGTGACAGTTACGTCTCTCGAGCCGACCGCATTAAGCGCAAGCGTGAAGCTTTCTGATATCAGGCAGGCCAACCTTGTCCTGGTCCGAAGCACGGTGGTTGAGGAACCGCCGATTTCCCTTGCCGAGTACACTTGCGGTGGGATCCGACGTCAGGCTCTCTTCTCGCATCCGCCGGATCAAGGTGTTCGGATGCTGCACTTTTTCGTCCAACCTTCACCCGGGGCGGACGTTTCGCTACGGACTGCAGTCGGCCTGGCGCATGGATCTAAGTCGGGAGGAGTCAGGTTTGCGATCTGGCTCAACGGAAACGAGCTGTGGTCGAAGCGCGTCGTTCCCGCCGATGGATGGGTTCCGGTTTCCGTGTCACTGGGCAAAGTCACAGGTGATCCGGTCCTGCTTACGCTGGTTACGGATTCGGACGGCCACAACTACTACGACTGGGCGGTCTGGGCGGATCCGGAGCTTACGGTTCAAACGCCATGACAGACTCAGCGGCGCGCGTTACCGGCCGCAGCCGCCGCCTGCCTGCGAGGATCGCGTTCTGCCTAGGCTCTCCTCGACAACCTTCATAGCGCAGAACTCCGAGCACATAGAGCAGACGTCGTCGTCAGCGGACGAGCGCGCCTCTCTGATTTGTCGGGCGTGTTCGGTGTCGATGGCGAGCTCCATCTGTTTTTGCCAATCGCGTGCCTTGCGAGCGCGCGCCATTTCGTTGTCCCAGTCGATAGCTCCGGGGATGCCTTTGACGATATCTGCTGCGTGACCTGCAATCCGCGCCGCGATGACACCCTCGCGCACGTCTTCCGGAGTAGGCAGGCCGAGGTGTTCGGTTGGCGTGACGTAGCAGATGAAATCTGCGCCTGCCGCCGCAGCTATCGCGCCTCCGATCGCCGAGCTGATGTGGTCGTAGCCCGGGGCAACGTCCGTTACAATCGGGCCGAGAACGTAAAAAGGCGCATCCTCGCAAAGCCGCTTCTCGATCTGCACGTTTGAGGCTATCTGGTCGAGCGGCACGTGCCCGGGACCTTCCACCATTACCTGTACCCCTGCTAGCCTCGCACGCTTCACCAGCTCGCCGAGGATCACAAGTTCCTGCACCTGCGCGCGGTCGGTTGCGTCGGCGAGGCAGCCTGGACGCAGGCCGTCCCCAAGAGAGAGAGTCACGTCGTGCTTTCGGGCAATCGAGAGTATGTCGTCGTAGTGTTCGTACAGGGGGTTTTCGCGGTCGTTGGTCAGAATCCACGTCACCAAGAACGCGCCGCCGCGGCTGACAACGTCTGTGATGCGTCCCTGCTCCGTGAGTCGTCTGATCGATTCCCGGGTTACACCGCAGTGGAGGGTCATGAAGTCTACTCCCTGAGCCGCCTGTCGCTCGATTACGTCGAGCAGGTCATCGGCCGTGATCCGGGTAATCGATCCGCGCTCTGAGGCCACCCGCACCGCCGTTTCGTAGATGGGCACCGTTCCCAGTGGGACGGGGCATCGCTCGAGAATGGCCTGTCGGATTGACTCGAGGTCGCCGCCAGTCGAAAGGTCCATAACGGCATCTGCGCCAGCGTCGATGGCGGCCCGAAGCTTGACAAGCTCGTCATCTATGTCGGGATAGTCTTTCGACGTACCGATGTTGGCGTTCACCTTCGTGCGCAAGCCGCGACCGATCCCGCGCACCGACACCGCCGGCCGGTTGACGTTGCGCGGAATAACGACCGCTCCTTCGGCGACGCGTCTGAGGAGCAGGTCTTTATCTAGACCCTCATCACGTGCAACGGCTTCGATCTCAGGTGTTATTCTTCCCTTGCGGGCCGATTCCAACTGTGTCAACTTGCGTACCTCTTATCCGGGCTATTGCGACAGGTGCGTTTTCGCGGATTCCCCCGCGCAATTACGGAGCGTCAAATCACCGAAAACGTCGGGTTTGCGTTCTATCGCAACAACCACCTCTTATCAGACTCTCTGGTAATCTCGACGCACAGTCGGCAATGCTTGCCGTTTCAGGCGGGCTCTAGCCGCACGCGTTCCGTGACACCCTTCTGCCATTCGGCGACTAGCTCGCGGGTGGCGGCTGTCATGTCTTCCGCGCAGACGATCGCCGACACCACCGCCGCACACGCGGCCCCGGCAGCCGCGACCTGTGCTATATTCGTGGC
>JBMFPI010000439.1:0-2346 GCA_049969195.1 Armatimonadota bacterium | reverse complement strand
GAAGGGATGGATACTGAACCGAGTCCAGGATGGCGAGATCCCGGCCGTTTGCCCCTGCGTGACCGAACTGATACCGCCGAGCTTGCGTTCTGTCGCAACAACCACGATAGTATAGAGGGGGAAGGAAAAACGCACACACCCGGGTGGAAAAATGATGTTACGCTTTATGAGTAAAACGATTGTGCTTGCCTTGTTGGCGGCGAGAGCCGCTGCCGGTCCCGTCCTCGACGACCTGCTCAACTACCCTGTAGTCGATCAGAGATGCCCGGCGGAGTCGATCAAGGAAGAGGCGGCTATGGGTCTTGTCTCGCAGGGCCGTGCGAGCTTCATCGAGCTCTCGCGCGAACAGCCCCTCGGACAGACGTTTCGGTTGGGGCCGGATGCGCACGTCCTGTGGCGGGTGTGCGTCGGGCTGTGTCACTGGCCCGATAGCTGGCAGCAGGGTGAGGAGGTTACCTTCAAGCTTTACGACTCCCCGCAGCGCAAGAACGTGCTGTACTCCCGCACGATAGACTACGACCACAAGTGGTTCAAGTGGGACGTAGCTTACGACATTCATCTGCCGACCGAACCCAACACCGAGTATTATTTCGAGCTCACCCACAATGGTGCCGGCGACGACAAGATCAATGTCGCCTGTATCAGGTCGGATGCTTACCCTCATGGGACGGCTTATGTAGCCGGGCAGCCCAGGCCGGAGTTGGACTTGTACTTTGTCGTGATCACGAAGCCCAGGGGGGATCGCGAGCAGAATCTGGATCGCCTTATCTCCCGATTCGATCTGTCGCGTCCGGAGTTGGCCGCGGCTCGAGAGGCGGTGCAGAAGCGTGACCGAGAGAAAGCCTGCGCCGCGATACTTGCGTGGTTTGACAAATACATGAAATCCGCCGACTGGGTATGGCGACTCGGTCCTAACGAGAAACCGGATACATCCCGGATGGACCGGGTCTGCGATCAGGGGCGACTTTATAGGAACGACGCCGAGCACCCCGATCAGTGGATTCCTATGGGCGAGGAAACGACCTGGCGAGAGGTCTGGCCTGAAACCTCGGAATACGTGCGGATGAACGACCTTTTCGCGGAACTCGGCCGCGCCTATGCCGCAACTCGAGACGACAAATACGCGCGCAAGCTGGATCAGTTGATGGCCGACTATATGCAGGATAACGCCTCACCGTTTGAGGGCGGAATGCGAGGCGGGAGATGGGTCGCGATGTTTCAGGCGTGGAGGCTGGGCGACGCATGGGACGGGGTCGCAAACGCAATAGACTCGCCCGCACTCACGGCCGACGTCAAGCTCGCCTGGCTGGACTATTGGGCCCGGATGGCTCATTTCGCAATGACTGAGCCCTCCGGGGGCAACCACGCGAACGCCGTGGCTGAGGCGTTGATGAAGTTCGCCACGCGGTTTCCCGTCTACAAGGACTCCCGCACCTGGTTTGAGTTCGGTTGGCGGAAGCTCGTGAGCAACTCCCTCAAGCTCTTTCGCGACGACGGCGGCTGCGTTGAGCCGGCGATGAACTACCACGGTTTTTCGCTCGGCAACCTGCAGGCCGGCATTGAAACGGCGCGAGCGTTTGGAATCAAACCGCCGTTCGAGCTTAACGCGAAGCTCGAGAAGGCCCTGGCCTACACTGCCTATATGCTCAAGCCCGACGGCCAGATCCCAAGCTACGGAGACACGGACTGCGAGGATTATCGCCCCGACGGCAGGAAATGGGACGGCTGGAGAAAAGGCGAGGCGATGGACGGTGCCAGGTTGTTCGGCAGACGGGATCTGCTCTACATCGCCACGGCGGGAAAGGAAGGCACGAGACCGGCTTTCGACTCCTATCGCTTCCCGGATACCGGGCACTACATTCTCAGGAGCGGTTGGGGTGACGAGGAAGGCGAGAAGTTCGAAGACGCCAGGTACCTATTCCTTCGCGGCGGCTGGTTCGGCAGTCACGGACACGACGACCTCAACGCCGTCACTCTGTATGCCTACGGAAGGCCGTTGCTGATCGACCCCGGGCGCACGACCTACGGAACCCCTCTGATGGTAGAGCTCAGCAAGAACAGATCGCACAACGTGCTGCTGGTCGACGATCTGGATATGAACCACGCCGCCCCGCGGCTGGACGTGTGGTATACGAGCCGGGTGATGGACTGCGTGCAGAATTCCTACCCGGAACTCTATCCGGGAGTCGAACACCGGCGTGCGGTCGTCTTCGCAAGGCCTGATTACTATCTCGTCTTCGACCGCGCCTCATCTGCACGTGCACACAACTTCGGCGTCAACTTCTGGACGACCCCTCCCGCGGTCACAATCGACGAGTGCGGCACACGCGTTCACACCAACGAGCC
>JBMFPI010000438.1:0-2377 GCA_049969195.1 Armatimonadota bacterium | reverse complement strand
GGAGTATGCGCAGGGGGATAAGCTATACGTTCCCACCGATCAGATCGACCGCGTGCAGAAATACATCGGGGGCGAGGCGACGCCGCCGATTGTACACCGACTGGGCGGAAGCGAATGGGCACGCACTACGAAAAAGGTCTCAAAGGCGGTCGAGGATCTGGCCAGGGAGCTGGTCGAGCTTTATGCATGGCGGCAGGCGCTAGAAGGGCACGCGTTCAGCCCGGACACTCCCTGGCAGCAGGAAATGGAGGCAGCTTTCCCGTACGAGGAAACCCCCGACCAACTTCAGGCAATCTACGACGTCAAGCAGGATCTGGAAAGCCCGCGGGCTATGGACAGGCTGATTTGCGGAGATGTCGGCTACGGCAAGACCGAAGTCGCCATCCGCGCCGCATTCAAGGTGGTCTCGGATGGCCGCCAAGCGGCCATACTGTGCCCTACCACGGTTCTTGCCCAGCAGCATTTTAACACGTTCACCGAGCGCCTGGCCGCGTTCCCGATAAAGGTCGAGATGCTGTCGAGGTTCCGGTCCAGGGCCGAGCAGAAGGAGGTCATAGAGGGCCTTAAGTTCGGGACAGTCGATATTGTGATCGGCACCCATCGGTTGCTCTCAAAGGACGTCCAGTTCAGAGATCTTGGTCTGCTCGTGATCGACGAGGAGCAGCGCTTCGGCGTGCGTCATAAGGAGAAGCTCAAACAGCTCAAGAAGACGGTCGATACCCTGACCATGACCGCTACCCCTATCCCGCGGACGCTGCATATGTCGCTTTCGGGGATCCGGGACATGAGCGTGATCAATGACCCGCCAGAGGGACGGATGCCGATCAAGACCTTCGTTAAGGAGGCGCAGTCCGACGTCGTGCGCGAGGCAATCGTGCGCGAGATCGACCGTGGTGGGCAAGTGTTCTTCGTTCACAACCGGGTCGAGAACATTGGGCACGTAGCCCAGGAGGTTCAGAAGCTGGTGCCGTATGCGCGGGTTGACATCGCGCACGGGCAGATGCACGAGAGCGAACTGGAGCGCGTCATGATGGACTTCTACGAGCATCGGTTCGACGTGCTGGTGTGCACCACGATCATAGAAAGCGGCCTGGACATCCCGAACGCGAACACGATAATCATCAACGAGGCCGACAAACTCGGGCTTGCACAGCTCTACCAGCTCAGGGGTCGGGTAGGGCGTTCGGACCGGCAGGCGTATGCGTATCTTTTGTACAGGCCCGACAAGGTCATATCGGAGCTGGCGGAAAAGCGGCTGGACGCGATACGCGAGTTCGCCGAGCTCGGCAGCGGGTTCAGGATCGCCCTCAGAGACCTGGAAATCCGCGGCGCGGGGAACCTGCTGGGAGCTGAGCAAAGCGGTCAGATGGCGGCCGTGGGCTTCGACCTTTACTGCCAGTTGCTCGCGCGAGCTGTGGCCGAGGTGAAGGGTGAGGAGGTTGAGGAGTTCGAGCTGCCGACCGTCGACCTCCCTATCGACGCCTACATTCCCCAGGACTACATGCCCACCGAGGCCCACCGGATCCTCTTCTACAAGAAGATGGCGGCAGTGAAAAGCCGCGAGGACGTGCAGGCGGTGCAGGATGAACTCGAAGATCGCTTCGGCGACCCTCCGCGCGCGGTCTGGAACATGCTGGCCTTGATCCGGCTCAGACTCCGATGCCGCGAGCTCGGAATCGCATCGATCAAGACATTCCGCAACCAGATCCGCGTGGACTTCGGGCCGGGCGTTCGGCTCGATCAGGACATATGCCGCGAGCTCGCCAGAGAGCACCGCCGCCACTGGTTCGAACCCGACAAGCTCACTATCAACCCATCGTCGCCCCGGATCATCTCGGAGGTCGAGGATATGGTCGAGGTTCTGGCACACGCGTTCAGGAAGATGAAGGCCAGATATGCCGTGTCATAACCCCCGAACTTGCAACAATTGAACGCAACAAGCTTGGGCATCAACAGGTTGACGTCGGAGCGAAGCCAGGTTTATACTGTCCTTGCGGCGGTCCGGGTCAACAAGCCGCGGATCGTCGGGGACAAACTGATAGGCCACAGGACATGTCCGAATTAGACGATGTGAAGGGACTGCTTGAGCGTAGGATCGAAGAGATCAGGAACCTGGCCACCAAACCGCCGAACGAGGCGTGCACGTGCGAATGGGTGATTCGACCGCTGCTGGAGGCGGCCGGTTACGCAACGCACGAGATACTGCCGCAGGGCTCGAGTGGCGGCGCCGGATACCCCGACTACACGATACTCCCGGGCACGCAGCGGACCTGGTATCCGGAGGCCAAGACGTGGGACAAGAACCTGGAGAACGGAGCCGATGCCGTCCAGGCCTTGAACTACGCGAACGCGCAGGGCAAGAGATGGGTCGTGCTCT
>JBMFPI010000437.1:0-2383 GCA_049969195.1 Armatimonadota bacterium | reverse complement strand
CGTTGAGTCCGATCCAAGCAAGCTCACACGCCCATCATCAAACGGCGCTGGGTCGATAGTCGGACGGACTCCTAGGCTTGCACGAAACGCTCAGGTCTGCATGAACCACGTCATCCTGAACTCGATTCAGGATCCATCCCTTCGGCGCCTGGATGCTGAAAAAGGTTCAGTATGACGTAGTGCCGGGCGTTTCCGCCCGTAAGACTGAACTGATACGCTTGCATTTGGGGCTGGACAAATACCTGAATCGGGCCTATAATAACTAGTGTTCCGTATAAGCAGTCCCCACGTAAGTGCGGCGGCCAGGCAGGTGCGGGCCAGCACATTCCATCATTAATCATTCCAATCTTGAGCGCCGAACGAGTTTATGGCGCGTAGCGTGTTTGCTTGAGACTAGCCCCTAGAAAACGGTGACGTTCGGCATCGAAGGTCATTCCCTGAGAGGTGAGACGATTGGAGCCTTTAGAACTCTCTGAACTCGAGAAGAAAAGCCTCGAGGAGCTGCAGGAGATTGCCGCTTCGCTGGACATCGAAAATGGGTCCGTAAAACGACAGGACCTGATAATCAAGATACTGAAAGCATTCACTGAAAGAACAGGCCTCATTTTCGATCAGGGCGTACTGGAGATATTGCCGGACGGGTGGGGGTTCCTCAGGCATTCGAACTTCGCGCCTACGGCTAGCGATGTCTACGTGTCTCAGTCCCAGATCAAGCGGTTCGGGCTGCGGACTGGGGATATCGTCTCTGGTCAGGTAAGGCCACCGAAGGACACGGAAAAATACTACAGCCTACTGCGCGTGCAGGCCGTGAATAACCAGGACCCAGAGGTCGCGAGAACCCGCAAGAACTTCGATGACCTAACCCCGATCTACCCGAACGAGCGGTTTGTTCTCGAAACCACACCGGACAACCTCTCCGCGCGGTTTATCGACCTGATAGCACCAATCGGCAAAGGGCAGCGCGGCTTGATCGTCTCACCGCCGAAGGCCGGCAAGACTACGCTGCTCAAGACCATTGCAAACAGCATCACAACAAACTACCCTGACGCAGTGATGATTGTCCTGCTCATAGACGAGCGTCCCGAGGAAGTCACGGACATCCGCAGATCAGTTGACGGCATGGTGGTCAGTTCCACATTCGACGAGCTGCCCGAAAACCACATGAGAGTGGCCGAGATGGTCCTTGAGATGAGCAAGAGGCTGGTGGAGTCGGGCAAGGACGTTGTGGTGCTGCTTGACAGCATAACTCGTCTTTCGCGCGCTTCAAACCTGACGGTGAACCCCAGCGGTCGGACGCTTTCAGGAGGTCTGGATCCAAGCGCGCTTTATAGGCCGAAACGTTTCATCGGCGCCGCACGTAATATTGAAGAGGGAGGAAGCCTGACCGTAATCGGTACGGCTTTGATAGACACCGGTAGCCGGATGGATGACGCTATCTTTGAGGAGTTCAAGGCTACCGGTAACATGGAGCTGGTGCTCGACCGAGGTCTGGCCGAGAGGCGGATTTATCCGGCCATAGATATCAAACGATCCGGGACGCGGCATGACGAACTGCTCTTCGACGAGGAGACTCTTAAGCGGGTCTGGCACCTCCACAGACTCCTGGCCGCACTGGATATCGAGCAAGGAACGGAATTGCTGATCCAACGGCTGAAACAGACCAGGTCAAACGAGGAATTTCTGCAGATAGTGGATAAAACTATAAAGAGCAACGATCTCGACTAACGCGCGTTCTTGGAAAGCTGCAACCCGTCACAGCGGCCTGTTGGTGCGACGAATTGGAACGAACGGAGATTGCTGAAAACCTCGCCCGGGTTGCAGGCGAATGTCTGAAGGCGGGGTAGAGACTCATCGGCTCGCGGGCGTGCCTCGGTCTGCGAGACGTCCGTTGAGCGTAATTCGGGTGTGCATCGGAAAGGCTGGTTGCGGTGCCCGACGAATTCAGTTTCGAAGACGAAGAGCGGCCCGAGGATCTGTTCGGGAATCCTTTCGGGGGCGATGAGGAACCGCCCGCGGGAAGCGAGGACCTGGACGAGAAGGAGGTCAAGGTCGCGGGAGTCTACGAGCAGCACGACCAGAGCGGGCTGCAGCCGAGCGCATTCGTCGTGCTTCTTCGCGACGCCATAGGCAGAGCGGTCCCGATATGGATCGGGCGCTTCGAGGCCATGGCGATCTCGCTCGCGCTTGAGGGCACAACTGCCGACAGACCTCTGCCTTACGACATGTTCCACAACATCATAACCAGGATGGGCGCCACCATAGACCGCATCCTCATTGACGACCTCTGGAACAACACTTACTATGCCAAGATCTCAATCACGTATGACAGCAAGTCGCTGGACGCGGACAGTCGGCCCAGCGACGCGATCGCTCTCGCGCTGAG
>JBMFPI010000436.1:0-2393 GCA_049969195.1 Armatimonadota bacterium | reverse complement strand
GGCGGAGAACTGCATCAGTGGAATCCCTGGCAGCCTCTCCATCAGCAGATAGTCGCGGTCGATGTGCTTTCGGCTCGTATCGTAAGCAAGAATCTCTGCGACCGGAGCCGAGGTGCGTTCGCGAACAATCGCATGGATTTCCGGCTCCTGGGCCATCATCCCGCGTTCGTAGAACACGAATCCCGCGTCATCGGGAGGGGCAATCCGCAGGATAAGCGGCCGAGGAGCTCCCTGCACAGTGTAAGTGGTGTTAAAATGGCCTGTGGAAATGCGGTCAAATCGCAGAAGCGACCCGCCTACGTCGATGTGAGACGTAATCAGCCGCCTCAGGACGTCATTCGGGAAACTCTCGGGCATAACGTTTCGTTAGTGCAAGATTCGTCGTTCTCCTGCCCAGGGCCGAGCAGGGTCATTCAGATACAATGGAAACCCGGTCTTTTCGGTGACTCGAAGCTGATCGAGCAAGCGGGAAAACTGCCGAAAACGCACCTGTCGCAACAGTCTGCGGGATGTCGGGTTCACTCTTGCAGGCACAAATGCGCGGGACCCCGTCATCCTGGACTCGGTTCAGGATCCGTCCCTCCGGCGTCTGTATGCCGTGACAGGTTCACCATGCCCTCATCCCCGCGGAACTAAATTGCCCCCTTTCGGGGGACCGGTGCTTGAACTCGCCTGCTCGACTGGTGTAACCTTGGCTTATGGCTGATCAGGCGAGCATAGTATCGATTGTCAGGTGCGCTAGTTATTCGCAGTCAGATGTTGCGGGTGCAGTGAGTGCCGCACTCGAGCTGGCAGGTCTGATGGACGCCTTCGAGGGCCGCAGGACCGTTCTCCTCAAGCCGAATCTGCTGTCGGCGCGTCAACCGGAGGAAGCCGTGACCACGCATCCGGCGGTTGTGGAAGCCCTGGGCGAGATCGCTCGGCGCGCCGGCTGTCGGATTCTCCTCGGGGACAGCCCACCGTTCGCCGGAGAGAACCCTGCCAGATATGCAGCACTTCTCGACCGGACCGGAATGTCGGAGGTGGCGCGCCGCATCGCAGGGGAAATTGTTCGGTTCGAAAGCGACGTTGTCCGCGTATCAAACCCGTCCGGCAAGTTCTACCGCAGCTTCGAGATCGGCCGGCCCGCACAAGATTCCGATCTGATTGTGAGCATTTCCAAGCTTAAGACGCACGGGCTCACCGGCATTACCGGCGCTATAAAGAATCTGTTCGGCTGTGTCCCAGGGATCCGAAAGGGCCTCTTCCACGTGCAGGCGGCTGAGAACAGGCAGACTTTCGCTCAGATGCTGGTCGATCTTGCCGGAGCGTTTCCGCGGGCTCTGCATATTATGGACGCGGTCACAGGGATGGACGGGGACGGACCAACCGCGGGCCGGTCCCGGAAGATCGGACTGATACTGGCGTCCTCGGACTCCGCCGCACTTGACGCCGTAGCTTCGGCCATCGCGGGAATGGACCCGATGTCAATAGACACGACGCGTCTTGCGCACGAGCAAGGTCTCGGTTGCGGAGAGCTGGACTCAATTCAGATACGTGGGGAACCTCTCCAGGATGTGCGCATCCCCGATTTTGCACCGTCATCGGGAGTTAACGACTGGGCAAGAATACCCCGACCCGTAAGGAATCTGCTCAGGCGAAAGCTACTGGCCGTGCCTGAGTTCAGTGGAGCACGATGCGCTGGCTGCGGCGAGTGCGCCGAGGCGTGCCCCGTGGACGCAATCACGCCCGGGAAGCCGCCGAGCGTCGATTTGAGCGTGTGCATAAGGTGCTACTGCTGTCACGAGGTGTGCGGCCACTCAGCCGTGCGGCTTAAAAGGGGTCTGCTGTCGCGAATGCTGCAAAAGCGGTAGACAAAAAAGAGACTTGGCTGTTGGGCGGCCAGCCAAGCCCAGCAGAGGTAGTGAAAGGAGAAAAAGAAGCACTAGTAATAGTACTAGGTTTCGGATGGGTTGTCAACCCCCTGATGAACAAATTTCCAAAACAACTTTCCGGTCCGGCACCCGAGTCTGCGATTTTGAATTAAGGAGCTCACATGCTCGGGTAATCCTGCCTGATATGATCGCACCCGATGGCCCGAGGTATCAGTTCAGTTTTGCGGGCGCAAACGCCTCGGACGCCTTCATCCCAAGCCTGATCCAGGCAGGATCCATCCTTTCGGCGCCTAGATGCTGAAACAAGTTCATCATGACATGACTCCCGCAGAATTGAACTGTCTCACGGGAGCGCCTGCCCTTGGGGTGACATGCGGTACACTCAGCACACCATTCCCACAGGGCTGAACCTAAGACGGGAACTCGACTTGCGACCCCGAGTAAGCCCTGGCACATTATCGGACGCCGCACGCGTTCCGTTTATCCCGACGCCGGCCCTCAGCCTTCGCCGACCGGCAG
>JBMFPI010000435.1:0-2394 GCA_049969195.1 Armatimonadota bacterium | reverse complement strand
GCTTGGACTGCCGTCCGCATCGACGGAAACTGGTATTTGATCGATACGACATGGGCAGCCGGATACCTTGATGCACAAGTCGGTTTCGTGCGCAGGCAAGAAGACTACTATTTCCTGACACGCCCGGAGCAGTTCATCTACGACCACCTGCCCTCCGACCCAAAGTGGCAACTGCTTTCGCAGCCTGTCTCCAGGGAGCGCTTCGAGCGGATGGTCTACCTGAGGCCGGGGTTTTTCAAGAACGGGCTCAAGGTTGTCAGCCACCCGGAGATCGAGATCGTGAGCGAGGGAGACCTGACCGTGACCTTCGCGGGTCCAGAACAGGCTCTGATGAGGGCGCGGGTAGGAGATGATTCCAAGTTTAGCGACGACATTGCCCCCACGTTTGTACAGCGGGAGGGCGATCAACTCAAGTTGAACGTTGCGTTCGCAAGCCCCGGCAGCTATATTCTTCGGCTCTATGCCAAGCCTAAAGGCTACGACGGAGCCTACGAGTGGGCCGGCGACTACAGAGTCAGGGTGAAGGAGGTCAAGGGCCTCCAGGTCTTCTACCCGGAGGTGTCAGCGACATTCAACGAAACGAACACGACACTGATCGCGCCCGTGTCCGGCAGACTCAAAGCCGGCGCGGCAGAATCGTTCAAACTGATAGTTCCGGGGGCGGAAGCCGTCTCGGTGGTCATCGGCAACGAATGGGTCCCACTGACCAGGAACGGAGACACTTGGGAGGGCCGGGTAACCATACAGGGCGATAAGGTCAAGGTCGCCGCGCGTTTTCCCGGGAGTCAGAGTTATTACGTCCTAGTTACCTACAGCGTAGGCTGAACGCGTGTGCACGCGAATGATTCGCCGATGTGACAGAGTACGAAAGGACGGTGTGCTATGAGGTGGAACCGGATTGGCTGGGCGGTGGCTGTCCTGATTATGACGTGCGCCGCAGGCACCGATGCGCAGGACGGCGGCACGACGGCCGTCGAGGGAGTAAACATCGAGCTTTCTGATCTGGTCCAGAACGTCGGAACGGGCCAGATCGATTGGGCAAGAGGCATGATGTATGCCTATGGCGAGGGTGTCATGCCTTCGGCTTCCGAACAACCCAACAGGGCAAGGGCATATCTCGCGGCCAAGGAATACGGCAAAATGGCTGCAATTGCCAACCTGTTGATGCTCATAGAAGGCACCAACATCACCTCTGAGGGCACGGGCAAGGACTATATGGCCGATGTTACGCTCAGACAAAAGATCGAGGGCTATGTCAAGAACGTGCACATCCTGCGCACGGAGAGGATTACGAGCAAAGACGGCACCATAGTCAAGGTCTGGGTCGGCACGCCGATATTCGGCAGCGAGGCCCCGGGCACGGCTTTTTTGGAGGCGCTGGCCGAGGTTGACAGGCCGAAACAACCGAAGCTCATAGAGATTCCGCTCGGCAAGGTGCTGCCGAGGCCCTCGACGCCCACAAAGCAGGCAGAGGCCGAGGAAAGAGAGCGCGTTCTCCGGCAATTGACATATCCAAAGATCGGCCTGATAGCTGCCTCACGACCTATCGACCCCGACACCACGGTTCCGCCGATCAGGCAGCAGGGCCCGTTTACGTCGCTCGTTGTGGACGCGCGCGGGTTCGGGGTTCCCCAGGCCATGTGCCCGAAGATCAGAAAGCTTAACGGGGATCAGGTCTACGGCGGGGTCGCTTCGAAGAACGACCCGGCGGTCCTCGAGGGCCTGGTCAGCTACGCGCGAACTCCCGAAGGCGCGCGTCTGTCCGAAAGATGCGGCAGCAACCCGCTTGTGGTGCCCGCCATAGGCAGGGGCGGGGGCAGGTCGATGTGCGACGTGATCGTCTCCGACGAGACCGCGAGGATAATTGCTAGAGAGAACTCAATCACACGGTTCCTTGACCAGTACAGGGTGATATTCATCGTGGACCCGCCCGGGTCGGCGATGAGTTCGGCAGTCGCGATGGCACCCGTCCCATAGTGGGAGGTTATTGCGACAGAACGCAAACCCCTTGGGCTTTATCGCAATAACCTCATTACCCTCTACGGTTGGAGTCCGACAAGATGCAGCTTCTATACACCGAGAGCACACCTTAAAATTCGGGCACAGGCGGACACGCTATGGATTATCTGCCTCTTGCGCCGCGAGGTATTGCTCTGCGAGGATGACTGCGACGTAGTCGTCGAATGCGCGTCCCGGCGTCTGTAGAGACAGGGGAACAAGTCTCATTAATCCTCTCGGCGGGTTCTCTTCAAAAAAGCGTTTGCGCGCGGCAATGGTGGAGAACTTCTCGTCCACTACGATGGGGCCAAGACCCGTTGCGTCTCGGGCGATGCGTGCGATCTCGGGGGAGTAGGTGCCGTTCCCCACTACAAGCGCCGACAGAGCAAACTGACC
>JBMFPI010000434.1:0-2420 GCA_049969195.1 Armatimonadota bacterium | reverse complement strand
GACCAAGTCGCGCCATCGTAGCTTCTGTCAAGGTGGGGGCGGTTTGACGCTTACGTCACTTCTAGAAGCCTTTGCGATAGAACCCAACGTTTTCGGCGACTCGACGCTCCTAAACCCAGCGGAAAAATCACCGCAAACGCTCTTACCGCAAGTTCCTTAATTCCTCAGGACGGCACGCCGCGGGAGTGATTGCAAACCGTTGCTATATCCCCGTTGGCGATAATGTAGAGGCTCCCGTTGTCGTCCCGGATTCTGGTCGTACGCATGCCCAGCTCTTCCACGCGACCGGTCACGGCTCCTATAGTCACCCTGTCACCGACCCCGAACTGGTCCTCGATGAGGATGAACATACCAGAGATCCAATCTCGAACCAGCCTTTGGGCGCCGAAACCAATCGCCAGGCCGGCGATGCTTGCGGTAGTGAGCAAAGGAACGATGTTGATCCCCACCGTATGGCAGATCATCACGGCCGCCACGAAACCCAGAACGAAGGTCATCGCGCTTCCGAGTACCGTCTGAAGCGACCGGATTCTTGCCCGGCGAGCCTGCAGTAGCTCCTCGCTCACCCTGGCAATCAGCGATTCAACGAAGCGGTTCAGTATTTTCAGCAGCAGGAACCGGATGATAAAATAGGCCACGAGGATGACGATAATCCTCGTCGCCGCCGCAATTGCCGCCTCCACGTACCTGGCCAACAGGTCGGACCAGTATCTGCCGGTCAAGATCGGTGTGTTCATTAAGCCGGGCTATGCAACACGATATCGAACCGAGGCGCCCATTCCGGGGCTAACGCCGCCTGAGAAAAGCCGGAATGTCCAGTTCGCTCTCCGGAATAAGGGACTCATCCTGCGTCTGAAAAACAGATGCCGGCCTCGGCGCACCTTCCTCTGCTGCGGCGGTCGCTCGCGCCGCGGCCGGCTGACGCCTTTCGGAATCGAAACCGGTCGCCAGAACAGTGATCCTGACCTCGTTGGACATGTTCTCATCGATTACTGTGCCGAAGATCAGGTTGACGTTTTCGCAGTCGCAGGCTTTGTAGACGACCTCGGCTGCCTCGTAGACCTCGGTCAGTGTGAGGTCGGGACCACCGGTGATGTTGAGGAGAACTCCGCGGGCGCCGTCGATGCTGGTCTCGAGCAACGGGCTGGCACAGGCAATCTCGGCGGCGTGGACCGCCTTCTGTTCGCCGCTAGCGGTCCCGATGCCCATGAGCGCGGTGCCCTGGTTCTCCATAATGGTCTTTACGTCGGCAAAGTCCACGTTAATCATACCGGGTATCGTAATAATGTCCGATATCCCCTGAACGCCCTGTCGGACAACGTCGTCTGCCACCCTGAAGGCCTCGGTGAGCGTTGCTTTCTTGTCCACCACGCTCAGCAGGCGGTCATTGGGGATTGTGATGAGCGTATCGACCACGTCCTTCAGACGCGCGACCCCCTGATCGGCGACGGAGGCGCGGCGCGGGCCCTCGAAGCTGAACGGCCTGGTAACGACGGCCACAGTCAGTGCGCCCAGTTCCTTGGACATCTCCGCGATAACCGGTGCGGCACCCGTCCCAGTACCGCCGCCCATACCCGCGGTTATGAAGACCATGTCGGCTCCCTCTAGAAGCCTGCGAATCTCCGGCCGGCTCTCCTCGGCCGCCTCTCTTCCCACCTCCGGATTCCCCCCGGCACCCAAGCCGCGAGTCAGGTTGGCGCCTAGCTGAAGCTTGCTCTTCGCGCTCGCGAGGTGCAAGACCTGCATATCCGTGTTCATTGCCACAAAGTCGACGCCCGAAAGATTGGCGCTGATCATTCGGTTGACGGCATTCGTCCCGCCGCCCCCGACGCCTACTACCTTGATCTTTGCGTAGAAGTCGCCCTCACCATTGGCCATACTGTCCGAGCTCCTCTTTTTCGTATTCAAAAGTCCAAACTCATGTGCTTGCCTTGGATACAAGCACCGATGCTTTCCACAGGCCGCTTCCACAGGCGCGTTTCCGGCCATTCTCACGCCTGGCTATGGACCCTCGAATCGCCAAGAACGCCTGGTTTGCATTCCATCGCAATAACCTAATCCAACCGCAACGCTCTCAGACTGCGGCGTTTTCGCGGTATCCGTCCAGCGCCTGATTTCAAGCCCGCGCTTGCAACAACACACAGCGCTCCACCGCCCGGGCGCCGCTCACACTATCCAAGACCCGCCCGGTGAACTCGCTCAACCGAACAGGCGCTTGAAAAAGTTCACGATGCCTCGCTTTAGTGTAGCGGTTTTCTCCTGCTCGTGCAAGTAGGCCTGGTGCTTCGCGGCATATCTTACGAGGCCGACAGCCGTCGAGTAGATCGGGCTAGCTACCGTATCGCTCAGGCCTCCGATATCGCGCGGCAGCCCCAGCCGCACCGGCAGTCCCAGTATCTTTTCGGCGAGCTCCGTCGTGC
>JBMFPI010000433.1:0-2421 GCA_049969195.1 Armatimonadota bacterium | reverse complement strand
AACCGCACTCGCCGCCTCCAGGCGGCAATAGATGGTCGATAAGAGAGTCTTGCAGACTCCCTGTTTGCTTAGAACTCCGATCTGAGACGGTGAATGACCCCCCGGAGCTTCCTCAAAATGCGCGCGTGCCCGGGATCGGGCTGCAGCCCGGCGCGATACACAAGGGCCGTCATTGTAATGGACGCCTGGGGGTTGGGTCTGAGCTGCCCGGGCAGTAGGCGTGACGAAAGCTATTGCGAGAGAACGCAACCCCGGCGTGTTCGGAGACTCGACGTACCTTGCCTGAGCGTAAGAATCGCCGGAAATGCCCATGTTGCAACAAGCTTCACCGGAGATAGTGAAGTGCGGCAGGAATCACCTCATTATGAACTTGTTTCAGCATCCAGGCGACGAAGGGACGGATCCTGAATCGAGTTCAGGATGACGGCGTCCTGGGCGTCCGGGCTGGCAAGACTAAGCCGACTCCCCCGACTATATCGAATTGAGCCTGAACGTACCGTGTGGTATGATAAGTTCAGAGTGCGCTTTTCGGGAGGCAGAGACTATGAGCAAGCGCTGCTTAATGGTTTTTGTAATTCTTGTGATGGGTCTGGTCTTGCTGAGTGCGGGCTGGTCCACCGCGGCAGTAAGCAAGCCCAGGATAATTCTTGCGCCTATCAGGGACGAATCGGTTCCGGAGCCGGGCAAGCAGAAGGCCGAGGGCATGGCGGAGGCGGTCAGAACCGCACTCAAGGAAGCCCTTTTCAAGAGCGGCAAGTTCGTGCTTGTAGCTGATGCCGATCTGCAGAATGAACTTGATGCAGAGAAGTTCAGGCAATACATGAGCGGCGATTTCAACCCGGCAACCGCGGCGGCCATTGGCCAGAAGGTTGGGGCTCAGGCACTTATCAAATGCAGCATAGTCACCAACCAGTATTCGACCCGGGAAAGAGACTTGATCCTTTTCAAGGAAAAGGAGTACGTAATGCGGCTCGCGGTCACGGCCGAGATTTGCGACATCGAGCAGGCCGTGATTTGTTTTATGCACACCGCGTCAACGGAACAGAAGTCGAAGAGCCAAGATCTCGACCTCAGCAGCGGGGGCGGTTCGCAGCCGCCGATATCGCTTGGAAACGCCAAAGATGTGCGCGTGATGGCTATCAACCAGGTTGTCTCCGAACTCGCCGCCAAGATTGCGCAGTATGCGATCAGGGAAAAAGGCAGCGGTTCCGTAATCAAGGTCAGCGGTTCGGGCTTGGTTGGAGACTCAATTGTAGCGGATATCGGCTCGTCAAACGGCTTGCAGGAGAACGTTGAGCTGACGATAATCGGCGTCGATGAAGATGGTTTCGAGGAAACGATAGGCCGAGCAACCGTAACGGCCGTGCAGGAGGACAAATCCAAGGCCGTCATCGGGTCTACGAAGAGGGCGGTGGTTGTTGGAGACAGAGTCCGATTGCCCGGGAGCGCGCAGTCCAACGCCGGGGGCACTACCGGCGGCGGCTCGGCTGCGGGCACAGCCAGGCAGCGAGTAATGGTGGTCGTGCCTGAGACGCACTTGAGGCTTGTTGTTCCGGACCCGGCGGGCGAGACCGAAATCATCAAGAGGCTCGTCGAGAAAAACTACGTCGTTGTTGATCAGAGCGTAGCGAAGGAGATCGCCAACAACGAAAGCCTGCGCGCGAAGCTGAAAGGCGACGCGGAGGAGGTCGTGCGGATGCTCGCCGACCGGACTGAGGCGGAGATAATCATATTTGGAGAGGCCTTCAGCGAGGGGGTTGAACGCATTACCACAAACGCAGGCCCCGCTTTCAGGTGCGGTGCCCGAATCGAGGTAAGGGCCGTCCAGCGCGACAACGCGCGGATTCTGTCTGCGGACAGCGCGCACGCCGTTGCGGTGGATGCGTCGGAAGCGCTTGCGGGAAAGCGCGCGCTCAAGATGGCGGCGGAGCTCCTGTGCAACGGCCGGCAGGGCTCCAAAGGCTTCGTGGATATGATGACCGAGCGCCTCGCGAACCCGATTCAGCTCGTTGAGTGCGTTGTTAAGGGTGTCGAGGACGAGGAGGCTCTAAGGGATGTAGAGTCGGGTCTGAAGGCCGCGAGCGGCGGCACAGTTCACCGATATTCCTACCGCGACGGCGTCGCCAAGTTCAACTTCGAATCCTCTAAGACCGCCCAGGAGCTGACGGATGCTATATCCAGCGCGAGCACGAAGGGGAAGCTCAAGCTGATCGGCACTACTCCCAACAAGATCGAACTGCAGTACGTGAGATGAGCGTGCTAGACGGGGCCGGCCCGCAGGGCCGGCCCCTCGTGTTTGACTCTGTCTGGTTAGTTCTGTCTTTGTGCATCCAGGGCTGCTGCCGCGGACGTGGGGGACTATGTGTCGCGCCGGGTTGTCGCAATCGGCGGATTTGTGTTCTATCGCGGCGACCTGGGCTA
>JBMFPI010000432.1:0-2424 GCA_049969195.1 Armatimonadota bacterium | reverse complement strand
TATTGACCAGGAGGGCAAAGCGGCATAGAATAGACGAGCCACCAGTCAACTTTCCACTATGGCTGGGACAGGCTCAAGCTCCCTCTCCCTCGACGGCAGAGGGTCGGGGTGAAGGTGATTAACTCCCTCCCCCTCAACGGGAGAGGGTCGGGGTGAGGGTGACAAACTCCCTCCGCACGCCGCGAGAACTTAGGCCGGTGCACACCCGTGCTAAAGTGCGCAGGGCCGTTCCCGCAGCATCCATAGCATCTGTAATGCAGTCTCGACGCGCAGGCATCTGTGTGATGCTGATCGTTTCGGCTCTAACGGGATTGCTTGCGCCGGCTGGCGCGTACCAGCCTCCTGAGCCGCCGCAGGTTCACGGGCTTCCTGTCGCAGAAAGCCGCTCCGAGAGAGTGCGCCAGATTCTCCATCGCCGGCGACGGCTGGTCGAACACGATCACCACCGCAGGAAATGGACTCAGCTTGCGCATCTGCCGCAAAAGTTCCAGTCCGTTAACGGCCGGCAGACGTGCTTCCAGAACCACCAGATCGTAGCGGCGGGATTGGAGCATGGCCCACGCCCGCGTAGTGTCCTCGACCTCTTCCACAACGCACCCTTCCGCGCGAAGAGCGTCCGCTATCGAGGCGCGGTCTTCGGCCTGTGCGTCCGCGACCAGGACCCTGGTTTGCGACGAGGCGCCGTCAACCATTGCCGGTTCTCCTCCCACCTTACCCGCGCCCGCTTGGAAGACGACCGCCATTTCGGTGTTCCCTCGCTAGGCGCTTTCCGGCTTCCCGCGGGGGGGCTGTACCGCCGCTACAAGCTCACCTGTCAGGCGTTGAGAGATTACTCAAAGCGGTTTGGGACTACCTGCGTTTCGCGGGGTTGTTGCGATAGAACGCAATCCTAGCGTTTTCGGCGATCCGATGTTCTTCAGCTTGCCATGCTTCGGGAACGGCGGGGCGCACGCTCCCCTCGTAGCCTGCGGACCTGAGTTCCCGATGTACGGCGACCCTTCACCCCCGCCCTCCCCCGCAAAGGGAGAGGGAGTCTTGTGCAGCGGAAACTAAACACGGCCTGCCCTGGCCAAGTAGGTTGAACTCAGCCATTCCCGCACCGTGCAACTCTTTTCGACTAAGCGGGAGAATCGCCGAAAGAAACGCCCCTATCACAACAACCCGGTTTCGAAGGCAAAGTCCCGCCCAAAAGCCGCACGGTCGCCGGCGCCGGCTCACGGCCGTGCCTCGAATGCTATCGTGTCACCCGAACCCCGCGGAGTCTCCGCCGCACCGATAGTTTCCCAGCTGCTCGCGGATCTTTTTCGCCCTTCAAATCATTTTCTCCTTCCGCCTCTCCCAGTTTCTTGAGCAGTGGTATAATACGTCAGATTCTTGCAACAGCGTTGACAGGGGCCACAATTAGCATGTCCCATCGAAGAAACAGAGATCACCACAGACGGCACACCCAGGCGCGGCTGGAGGGGGTCGCGCCGCCCAATATTCTGCGCGAGGATTTTGCTGCTCTCGATGCCAGGGTGACCCTCCGCTGCGCGTATGATGTCGAGCAGCTAATTCTGATGCAGTCCGTCGAGGGCCACGCGCACGAGGGACACGGCCTTTTCTACGGGCGCAAGTTCCCCAACACGACCGTAGACGATGTCGCGCGAGCACTCAGGCTCGATCCCGGCGCGGTCAAGTCGGACCGCCAGGATCTGATCGATGAAATAGCGGAGTTCGTTGACCGCGCCCTTGCGGGCGAGCCGATACACACCGCCTGCAATGCCGAAGGCGAACCGCTGCTGCGGTGCGGAACGCTGCGGCAGATCGAAATCGACCCGCGCGGGGTTCTGCAGGGCTTGTATGTCGGAGGGCTTCGCGACGACGCCGACGTCAGAAAGCTGGCCAATGAACGGTACGGCGTCGAAATGGGATACGGACAGTGCCGACTCGTTGACCAGCAGGTGATGCGTCAGCTCGGACTGGACGGGTTCGACCTGGCCAAGCGCGGTCACGAGCATGAGCTTGAGGAGTTCGAGCGCGCCGGTCTGTTCGCCGAGGATGGTGGGGAGCACGTGCAGTATATGTACGTGCGCTACAAGGAGGGACCGGGGGCATCTGATGACGCAGCGGTTGTAATGGCGGGCAAGCTCTGGGGGTGCTCGGCGGCGGTCGGGTGCTGGCTCGCGGATGCCATAGACACGCTGGAAAAGTATGTGCCCATCTACTCGGACCAAGATTCTGATATCAGCATCTACATCGAGCAGAACTATCCCGAGCTTGGGCTTACGCGGGATGACGCGGTAGATCTGGCTTACCTGTGCGCGATCCCGGATGACAGGCTCGGCTCGCTCCCGGATTGCTCCCTACGGCATTTTCTGGAGATCGACCGCAAGCACGATCAGTGCGCGCTCGAAAGCCATCTCGCCTTCGTATCCTCGCGAC
>JBMFPI010000431.1:0-2445 GCA_049969195.1 Armatimonadota bacterium | reverse complement strand
GAGGGACCGGTACTTCTCCTCGGCAAGAGCGCGCATCTGTCGGTACTGGCCGGCCCTAGTGCCGTCGCCGAGATAGTCATAGAGTCTCGCCATCGCGGAACAGGCGTCCACGTAGAAGAGCGCGGCGTAGGCGTCATAGCCTCCTCCTGCTCCTTCCCAGTAGGATGTCGTCGTGCCCACGCTGTTCCTGCCCGACCGGTAGTTTGTTGTGAAGGCGGGATCGTTCTGATAGTACGCGATGTTCTCGCGGGCCGCGCCCATATAGTTGCGCATATAGTCGAACATCAAGTTGAGGTCGGCCTCGATGTCGCCTGAGTAACCGCTGTTGTAGGCATTCCCGCCGGTATAGTTGCCGTCGGATTTCGTCCACCAGGCGATATGCGGCCCGAAGTAGCGCGTGCCGCTGTAATCGTCGGTGACCTCCAGGTAGTATTTGCCAGGCGGCAGAGTCTGGCCGATGCTCAGCCAGACGTCCTGCGAGGTATTCGCCGGCAGCGAGAAGGAACGCTGCGCCAGTTGGGTGCCGCCGAAGCGGTCGTAGAGCGTGAGCTTGCCCGAGTTGGCCTCATCCGTTGATGGGTTGCCCAGATATGCCGCAACCGAAGAGAACGACGCGGTGGCGGTAAACTCCTGCCCCAGGCTGGAGTGCGTGCCTGCAGGGGTGCCGTCGTAGCGTATGTCGCCCGCCGACAGTACGTAGTCGAGCATTTCAGCACCGCTGCCGCATACCGGCTGAGTCTGGGCGCCGTTGGTTTTCACGACCCGCGTCCTTCGCGAGCGCAGGAAGTTCGTGTCGCCGGTAGCCAGGACGTAGTTGACTATGGCCTGTACGCGGATTCCGTTGTAGTGAAGCATCCGGAGCTCATAGGGCGCGTATCCCGGCTTGTAGTTCAGAAACCCACCCGCGCCATAATCGGGCAGGCTGCTCCAGACGTACGCATGGCCGAAGTGGCCGAAGCGGTCGTAGCCTATCCAGGCCTGGTCTTGCCTCAGCTTTGCCGGCATCTGGCTCGCATACCAGGTCCGAGGATCGTCGATATAATGCATGTCGGCGCAAACGGTCCACTCGCCGGTGTGCGGCAGGTTGTGATACCAGTAAGTGCCGACGCGTACAAGCTCGGTAGCCAGTTCGCTGATGGATACCGTTTTCTGCGTGGGCTCGAACGTCACCGTTGAGTCCGGCACGAAAGTCACCCTGGGCAAGAGAAAGGCGTTTGCTGGCGCCTCCCGGGTTCCGCGCTGCAAGACCTCGATGTTGAGAGGCCCCGAAGCCTGGGCTCTCAAGGTCAATCGATCCTCCAAGACCTCGTAAAGCAGCGTCTGACTTGTTTGCCAGGTTGTCTCAATATCCCAGTTCTGGGTGACGTCGCCCTGCATGAGCAGCCTGGATCCGTTGCGCAGATTGATGTTCCTGGCGGAGTCGAAGTAATATCCCGGCGCAATTCGTTTGAAATGCTCGATCCTGAGGTACTGGCCGCTGCTCGCCACAAAGCACCGGAACGGAAGCACTAGCGGCGTCGCGCCGAGAGTGTCCCTGTCGTTGGGGTAGTTAAGGTGCGTGTCCACGTCGTAGTAACCCGCCCGCACGAAGGGCAGATCCCATTCAATGTAAGCGCCGGGGGCCGGAAAGATCGTGAGCACGCGGCCCGACAGCGTCATAGACGAACATCCGCGGATGCCTCCACCGTTCGCCACCGTCTCCATGCCGTAGTTGTAAAGCCCGCGGCCGTCGAACTTCAGAGACGTAATGGTTCCGTCTGTCATCGACGCGTAGATATAGCCGTTCTGTTTGACAGTGGTAGCCGCGTAGGCCGACGCGGCCCACGCCGCTGCCAGCAGAAAACTAGTCCAGCTTACTATGCAGTGCTTCACGATTCACCTTCCTCGGAGACAGTTCAGTTCTGCGGGAATCACGTCATGCTGAACTTGTTTCGGCATCCTGGTGCTGCAGGGATCGATCCTGAACCAAGTTTAGGATAACGGCTTCCGGGGCGTTCGTGCCCGTAGGACTGAGCTGATACCTTCCTCGCTGCTGACGCGTGGCCTTTCGCACCTTTATGATATCTCAGATTGCTGCCGTGGCCGCGTTTTCGGCGATTCTCCCGACCAGTTGATGAGCGTCTGATGGCCAAAAACGCCGGGACTGCTTCTTATCACAGCGCCATATCTCGAGCGCGTGCCTGCCGAACAATCGGGCCGAATCCCATCTAGCGTCTGCCACCGGGACCCACGGCGGGCGGGCATTCATACCGCAGCGCGCGTCGCCGTTTGCAGTATGCATATATCTATATAATACAACATTTGGGCCGGAAATTACAGTTCTGAGTTCTGCAGGGGAGAGTTCACTTCTACAGGAAGCACTTCACGCTGAACCTCGCTCAGCATCCAGGGGAGCCTGTCCCAGCCATAGTGGAAAGTTGACTGGTGGCTCGTCTATTCTATGCC
>JBMFPI010000430.1:0-2449 GCA_049969195.1 Armatimonadota bacterium | reverse complement strand
GGGGGTGGAATCTTTGAGATCCTGGATGACGCGGGTGTGTTGACGCATCGTCTGGAGGGACTCGGCGATGTCGAGGCTGCCGTTACTGAACCGCCTGCCGCAGGACGTGCGCGAGTCCGCGGCGAGTGTGTAAAACTCCTCTACCGCAAGCGCGGCCAGTTCAAATGCGACTGGGATCACATATTTAACTTGGGAAACGGAAAACTACTCGACCTCTCAGATCCGTTTCCGGCGATTGCGTCCGGGTCTGGTTCCATGTGCCGCGATGAGTTGGACGAGTTTCTAAAAGCGACCAGGCGCTCACCCGCTGCTCGGTTCCGCAGGGGTATCTTTTGGCGTCTTCCAGGTTGCGAATAGAGGTCAGGAAACACGGGCGGGTCAGATGGGCGTGCCGCGTGACTGCGAGGCTTGTGCACGCTCAGAGCGAACTAACTAGAGTTTTTCGGGAATGCCGTACCGAGCGTTGCGCGCGTCGTCCTGAGCGCAGCGAAGGGCCGTCACGCCGGAGACAGTTCAGTTCCGCGGGGATCAAGTGATGCTGAACTTGTTTCACCATCGAGGCGGCTAAGGGATGGATCTCGAATCGAGTTTAGGATGACAGGGGCCTTGAGCGTGTCCGCCTGCAAGACTGAGCTGATCCTTACGCTGCTTGCGGATTCTCTCCTGTGTTCAGAACGACGGTCCCCAGCGGCTGGACTCTCTTTTGGCACACCACCAGGCTGTCCCGACAGGTACGTTTTCGGCGATTCATCTGCTCAGTCGAGATGCGTCGAATAGTCGAAAACGCCGGGTTTGCGTTCTATCGCAACAATCTCGCGCGAACAGGTCTCCTTGACAATAAGGCAAGACCCGAGTAGTATCTTCGTTGATGCTTGATCTCGTGAATGGAGACCTTACATCAGCATATGCAAGACGATGATCTTAATCGCTCCGTAGCCAAGCTCTTGCAGCCTGCGGGAAGCGAGCCTTCCGAATCCCATTTCAGCGAGCTCGACATCGAGAGCGTGGTTGTTGCGTACTACGCCATAGAGCTCGATATGAGCTACGAGGAGATCGAGCGCATGATGGGGCTGTCGCGGGCTACCGTGGCGCGCCGGCTCCTTCACGCCAAGACGATGGGCTGGATTCTGCCTCCCAGGCTGCGCATCCCGCCTGCCCTAAAGACGGCGTGTGAGCGGCGCGTGCATTGCCTCGATCTTGAGGAGGAACTGGAAAGGCTCTTCCGGGCCTTCGGGCTGCGCAAAGCCACGGTCGTGCTAGACAAGCGCGTACGGAACGACGGGGCCTACGAGGTGACGCAGCGCGTAGGGCAGGCGGCTGCCGCTCGCCTGATGGACGCCCTCGACAAGCGCGCCAGGAGTGCCGAACCGGACCGCATTGTAATCGGCATCAACTGGGGATACTCGACTCGGTGGGTTGTGCAATATCTTTCACCGCAGGAATCCGAAAACCCCGACCTGGCGTTCGTTCCGCTTATCGGCAACCTCTCCGTTGACGAACGTCGAAAAAAAGAGTACGAGGAGGCGTGGCTGTGCTCCGCCAATCGTCTGGCGCGGCTGGCGAGCGAGAAGTTCCAATCCGGAGACCCGCGGCGCCTGACGACGCCGGCTATCATACCGCGCAAGTTCTTGCGCGACAAGCAGAAGCTGGAAGCTGCCTGGGAGCTGATCGAGGAGGACGCGTCATACAAGCGAATCTTCGGGGCCGGGCACCGGCGCGGCGGCCCTGCCGAAGAGGACACCCTAATAGGCCGCATGGACACCATCGTCACGGGTATGAGCGCCCTCGAGCCTACCAGCTCGCTTGTGGATATGGCTCATCTCCTGGAGCCGGGTGAGCTGGAGCCCCTGAAGGAAGCGGGTTATGTTGGGGACCTATGCGGTCATCTGATCTATGATCCGGAGAAGAAAGTGTCCAACCCGAATGCCGTGAAGCTTGCCCGGGCTCTCGGTGAGCTCGTAGTGTCCGCCAGACCGGAGGACTTCAAAGCGGTCGCCGAGCGCGCGGCAGCCTCCGATGACCCATGGAAAGGCGTCTTTATGATAGGTAGAGGCCTGCGCAAAGCTGCTGCGCTGGTCGCAGCCTGTCGTATGCGCGCCGTGACAGAGATCTTTACGGACAGCTCCACGGCTGAGGTTATGATTGAACTGATGGGCGGCAAGGCGTGCCCTCAGTGATTCGCCTGTCTGAATGAAAGCATCACATATCCGGGGAAAATGCAAGCCGTCTTTGGGAGCTGCGATTTCGGCTGCACGACGAGCACCGGACTGATGCGCGCTACTCCACAGGCCTGCTTATGCAGTCGAGCCTCGGTTTCCTTTGAGCAGCCTGAGGCTATTGACGATCACCAGCAAAGCGCTGGCCTCGTGGCCGAGAACACCGGTCGCAAGCGTGACGTGTCTTGTGAGCGCCCCGACCACCAGAAACGCGACCACGGCCACCGCAAGGG
>JBMFPI010000429.1:0-2463 GCA_049969195.1 Armatimonadota bacterium | reverse complement strand
CCTGAATCGAGTTCAGGATGACGGGGCCCTGGCCGTTTGCGCTCGCAAGACCGAACTGATACCACCGGATGCAGGCCGCTCGCCGGCTAACTCGCGCTTGAGATGCCGCCCGGCGGATGTTATTCGGGCGATATCTCTGCCGTCGCCTCTTTCAACATGTCGAGATTCTTCTTCGCTCCCTTGGCGCCCTCGTCGGCATAGTCCTTTGCAGCAACCTCGTTGTTGCGCTGCAGGCTGATGCGGATCAGAGTCGCGTAGAACTTGCCGTCGGTGGGATCGTAACGAACTGCGGCGTTGCAGGCGTCCTCGGCAGCCTGCAGGTTGTCCTGTTCCTAGTGGCTCCTAGCGAGCTGGTACTGTTCGTGAGCCATGGCCCGTTTAGACTTGGCTTGCTGGGCGGCTGGCGCAGTTCCGGTCGGTGCGGCGGTTGGGAGGGTTGCCGAGCCTGGTCGGCCGCCGGTCGGCACAGTTACCGTAACCGCCTTAGTCGTCCCCGTGCTCGCACGCGAGGCCGCTTTGGCTTCGGCGGCAGCTCGCTTAGTAATTGCCAGGTGCACCACGCGCGTCTTGTTCTCCAGAACGGTGACGGATTTCGCCGCGGGTCGATAGCCGTCGCAAACGGCCTTGACCGTGTAGCCGCCGGGCTTGACCGTCTCACTGAAGCTACCCCCTTGCGTCCGGTACGCTCTCGCAGACCATCACCCTGCTTGCATTGTCGACGATCTGCACCGTAGACTCCGGCACCGGCTCGCCGGTTGCAGCATCGCTTACCGAACCGGAGGTTGTGCCGCTCGCGACCCGAACGAACGGATTGGGAACCACTTCCAGGCCGACAAGTATGGCGGCGATGGTAAGAACCGCGGCCACAAGCTCCGCTATCCAGACCCACGGCCCCACGTCAGGTACGTTCCTGAATATGCGCCGGAGAGACTTCAGAGTGCCTTGGTCGGATCCACCACGAAGATCACTCTCTTCTCGGCCAGGAACGAAGGACTCGATGCCCGGTCGCACGCTTTGAGCCGAGCGACGTCCTCATCCGAAAGAACCACGTCGCACATCCTCGTCCCGCCGGCACGTCCGATAGCCTTGAGGATAAGCGGATTTGACCCAGCCCGCGAGCACTTTTTCGCATCAGCCACACTGCGCGCGTAGGCTACAGGCCCGTGGTCCTGGATCTCGTCCGGGTCCATTTTGAATGTGCCCCACACTTCGTCACCGTTCTGAGAGCGGATCTTGGGACTCATCGCGCGCATGACATTATATCCCAGCGTATCGATGATAACTGATGTGTGCGGCTCACCCTTTACCGTAGCGTGGGTGATTGCCGCGGCGGCAGTTGAGGTTGATCTCGATATATCCGGTTGTTTTAGTTTCTCCTCGACAGCCGGCTCCGGCTCTTTGGGCTGCTCGGCGGCAGGAGTTTCCGATTCAACAACCTCTGCGGGCTGAGGCGGAGCTGACGGCGGCTCTTCTACGCTTGGTTCGGCCTCGATTGGCTTGACCTCCGGCCGCACCGTCTTCGCCTGCTGGCCCTTGATCTCCAGGCTGATCGCCGGCGGTTCAGACTCGCTCAACTCCACCTGCGAAAGTTTGGCAAGGAGGGCCTGGCCCGGAGTGTCCTTGCCGTAGATGGGGGTGCCGACGGTTACCTTGACGATTGTATTGCCCTCTTCCTTGCGGGTGACCGTCCTAACCACGTTAACGTTTCTCACGTAGCCCTCGATCGTCTGCCTGAGCGACACATCCTGGGCTATGAAGTCCTTGCCCGTTGCATTGTAGGAGATGGAGGTGCCCTCGATGAGCATAAACAGGTTGGCGATGGCGCTCATCTTCGCATATTCCTTGGCCTTCAGATACGCACGCGCCCTGTTCGGCTCCTGCTCAGGAGAAGGCATCGCGCCCTCGCCGGACGCGTACATCATCTCGGCGCCCCAGTCGATCTGTCCGCCCCTGACGTTCTCGACAAGCGGGGTGAACTTGATCTGCGCGGTGGACGACGGCTTCTGTGCCCAGCCCTGGCCGGAGGCACAGATCAGCACTGCAACAAGCCCCAGAGTAATGTATAACCGCATTGTGACCCTCCTTGTCCAAATGTCGTTTCTCACAAGAACGTTGCCGCAAGGGCGGAACGCGCCCGATCAGACCCTGCCGCGAGGGCCTCTCTCATAGCAATAATTCTGGCAGGTGCAACCGTCTGCACAAGGCCTGTGCCGCGTCAATGCAGCCGTTCCGAAACACAACTTGCTCTCCTGCCGGTAGATGGCCCGCGCGAGGTTGCTTTGTCATCCTGGACATCCTGCCCTAGACGCATGTGTTGCCGACATATTGCCCGTTCCCTGGAGAGCGGGCGGTTGTCGGGCGCCCCCTGGCCGCCTGATTAAGCCTAGCCATTCGGGCAGAGTAGAAACCCGGTGTTTGAGAAAAGATCGATACCCACCCGGTCCGAATCAATATCCGAGTTCT
>JBMFPI010000428.1:0-2484 GCA_049969195.1 Armatimonadota bacterium | reverse complement strand
CCTCCGCCGCTTCGCGTTCGTCATCACATACCCTCCACGCACTCAGCAACGGAGACAGTATGAACCAGCAGCAAACACCTCGCAAGGTGCGGATGGTTTGACGGTTACCGGTATTCGCGGCGATAGGTCAGGCGGGCAAAAGCATTAACGGCAACGTGGCAATCAAGGGATCCGTCCACCTCTTGGGCGACGGAGAGGAATTCACGGACCTGGACGGTGATCAGCACTGGGACGACAACGAGCCCTATACGGATTCCAACCGCAATAACCAGTACGACCTCGGTGAGCCTTTCACCGACACTGACTCGGATGGCCACCGCGACGCTCGCGAGCCGTTCACCGATGTCAACGGCAACGGAATTCGGGACCCAGCGCTGACCGTCACCGACATGGCCAGTGAGCTTTCGGGCACAGCCGAGACCGGCAACAACTACGACGGCATGCCCGTCGATCTCAGAACCCGGGTGCCGGCCCTGCCGACTGTTCTGCACGGCGGCGAGCTGGTTGACTCGCTGGACGCCAAGCTGCGGGCCAAGCACGGCCGCGTGGCCATGTCCGACACTGCTACCGTAGGACATCCGGACCAGCCCGGCAACTCGGTAAAGGAGACCGTCACCGGCACCTATGTAAACGACGGCTTCGGCGGCAACAAGGGAACCGCTAACGTCTACTCCGATAACGGGTTCGCAAACGGGTACGACCTGGGCGACGGAGTCGTTACGTTCCCCGTAATCGATTCCGGCGCATACACTGATCCCGGGGGTACGACCTACACCAACTATCTGGCGTATTTGCAGGCAAACGCAACAGTGGTCACTGGCAACCTGACGCTCAAAAAGGGAACCGCAACAACCATCGCCGGCCCGAAAGGGTCCATTGTGCTGGACGCCGCCGGTAACATGACCATCTCCGGGATCGTATACGTAACAGGCAACGTCGACATCGGCCCCAGCAAATCACGGATCACCTATAGCGGACACGGTACTATCGTCACCCCGAACAGCATATACGTCCACTGCAACCTGATCCCGGCCACCAACTTTCCGCGCAACGACGCACTCGGCCTCATAGCGCGCGACAGGATTGAGCTGGCCACTGGCGGAGGCGATGCTCAGCTCACAATGGCCATCGCAATGTATGCGCAGCACCGGATTGTCTCGAGCAAGCAGAATCAGGTGGCGGGCACGATGGTATCGAGCTATTTCGAGATGAGCAACGTACCCAAGCTCTACCAGGTGCCGGAGCTCGCCAATAATCTGCCTCCGGGGATGCCCGGCGCAGACCCCATCTACGTACGAACTCTGAGGATAAATAGCTGGCAGGAGATGTAATGACAGCTCGATTCCGCGGGAATCACGCCAGCACTTGTTTCAGCATCCAGGCGCCGCAGGGATGGATCCTGAATCAAGTTCAAGATGACGGGGTCCCGGGGCCTTCGCCCTCGCCAGACTGAACTGATACGTACTCGGACTTGTCGTCAGTTCGCAGGCGCTGACGAATAATCCGCGCTAAGGCGCCGGGATGATAAGGTCCACTTCCTTTGCAGCCAAAATCCAGTAGGCCTGCCACGGCTCGAGAATGCCCGTCGCACCGGTCACGCGTGACGGGTCGGCAACCAGATAGTACGACCCCGCGTAAGGCGCGCCTGGTCCCGGGTTCGGCCGCCATCCCCACATGAACTCCCTGACCCACCCGGCCTGAGCCGCTTCAGCCAGAGTGCGTTCGTCCGCTCCGTCGCGGACACGTATCGCGCTCGTGTTCCAGGTCACCGTGCTCGCGAATGGCTGGCCGATCAGATTCCACCCCGGTTTCAGATGGATCACAGCATCGCGATCCTGCGGCGGCACCGTTCCGCAAGGCGGTTCGCCCTCCCGGTCGAAGTATGCCCAGAACCCGCGGCCCGGTGTAGCGGCCGCAGGCTCGAACCAGGTAAGGTGGCCGGGGTCATTTGCGTAACTCACATACGCGCCGGTCTCGGGCCGGAAGATCGCCCACTGCGTCCCGTAGAAATCCACAGCGATTTTCGGGTCGGCAACGTCCGGCACGATGGGGAGCGACACCATCGCAAGGCCTCTCCACGCCGCCGCCACGTCCGCCCGGAAGTTCCGATACGTCACAACCAGGGCATCGGTTGCGGTGTTGCCGGTGATATCGTGCGCAGTAACCGTGATCGTGTTGATCCCTGCGGAAAGCCCGACTACATCGGCCGTCCAGGACGTAGTTCCGACGCACGTTCCGCTTCCGCCGCGGTTGTTCGACCAGGTCACGTAAGCAACCTCAACATTATCGCTGGCCGTGCCTGCGAGCGTAATCGCGTTGCACGACCTTGTGCTGCTCTGTTCGGCGGGGCTGGTGATCTCCACTGTCGGAGCTTGCGAATCCGTAAGCAACACCGTCAGAACATCGGTCGCCGTATTGCCGGCAGCGTCGCGTGCGGTGACGGTGATAACGTTTGTGCCCAGGTACAATGTCACCCCTGTCGCA
>JBMFPI010000427.1:0-2487 GCA_049969195.1 Armatimonadota bacterium | reverse complement strand
CGCTGTACGGAGGACCGCTTGCATGTAGGTGGCTTTGCGGTATTGAAGAGAAGAGCGTCGGGTTGTCTCCACCAGCATAGCGCTGATACCGCGGGCCGCCACCCAGCGATGAAGCAGCCGCTCGTCGGCGTTAGGGGCATATCGCACAGTCGACAGGTGGACGGGGGTGCGCGTCGAGTCGGTCGTTATGCTGCAGGCGATGGCGCGCGATAGCCGCTGGGCGAGGGTTATCTTGTCCCCGGGTATCTCGATACAGTTTGATGCACGTCGATCGCAGGTCGTCCACTCGTGCATGTCCAGCACCACATCCGGTTTGAACCGCATCGCCAATCCGGCCACTGATGCCGTTTCCGGTTGGGACTGCAGCTTCCAGTCGCGGTTCAGGTCTACGCCGGAGGAGTTCGTGCGCGAGCCCGCGGCCAGGCCGTCAGGATTGGCTGCCGGCACGAAGAGGAAAACGGCTTTGCGTATCAACCGCGAATGCGGCCTGCCGGCGGCGAGCATCTCCATGACATCGACTACAGCCGCAGCAGGTGTGATCTCGTCACCGTGCTGCCCGGAGATTACCAGCAGTCTGGGCCTGCGGGATAACTGGCGAGCGTCGTTGCATTTTTCCGTCACAAGTACGGCGAACAGTGGCCTGCCCGTAGCCGATTTGCCGATAATGCGGACTTCGGCCACTGGGCTGGATTTCAGCCGGGTGATGCGATGTTCCAGCTCGGTGAAACGGTTGGGTTGTGAGGTTGAGCCCGTCAAGCGCGGGCACAAGAGGAGCAGCAGTGAAGCGGCCGAGATGATCCGGTTTTTGGAGGATGCCCTCCGGCACATCTATAGCCTGCCGTCCAGGAAGCGTGCCTCGGCGGCCTGTGTGCGCGGAGAGTATGCCGCCTTGACCTCGCGTTGCCGTCCCAGGGCTGCCAGTTCGGCGCGGCATTTTTCCAGACGCTCGATCACGCGGTTTTCGCATTCCTGCTGCTTCTGGAGAATATCTTGCAGTTGGGCGCCGGCCTGCTCCAGCATCGTATCCAGCCTGTCTACGGATCTCTGATCGGCCCAGGCGCGCGCCTGCGGGATCAGCCTGTCAAGCACGGCAGCACACCGGCCCATGCTGGAACAGATCTCGGATCGCTTGTCCAGCAGGCGGCGGACTCTTTCGGAATCCCACGACTCGACGCACAGCGACAGCGCTTGGGTGACTTCCATCATCTGGGCAAGCAAGTCGTTGTAGGCCTCTACGGCATCCAGGACCTGATTGGCGGTGTTTCCGTGACCAGCAGTCATGCCGCAAGGTCTCCCGTCTGAACGGCGCTGGATCTTGTTATTACCGCCGCTTGTGCCCAGGCCGATCTGAGTTCCGCAAGCGCAGAGATTACTTCTTCAAGAGCCTTGATATCGTCGCGGATATTGGCGTGGGTGAGTCGATCAAACATGTACCTGTAAAGCCTGTCCAGGTGATCGGCCAGGGTGGGATTTGGCTTCGGATCCAGGCTGGCAATGAGTTCCAGGAGGATCTTCTGAACTTTGACTATGTTGCGGCTTTGCTCGTCGAGTTTTCCGGCCTGCATTTTTTCGCGTGCGGTCCGGGCAAAGCGTATCGCTCCGTCGTAGGCCATCAGGATAAGACCCTCGGGTGTAAGCGTGTTCACCTGTGTCTCCACGTAGCGCTCATACGGAGTTGCTTGTGACATGGCCTGCGACTTGCTCCTTTAGGATGTCTTCTTCCAATTGTTGACGATCTGGGTAATCTGGCTGCTCAGAAACGAACTCTGCGATTGCAGCTTACCCAGCGCTGATTCCATCGCGGCGAACTGGCGGACCAGTCGTTCCTGCTTCGCGGCGATCCGTTCCTCGGCGGCGGCAATGTCGGCAGTGATGTCTTTGATCTGGGTCTGCAGCGTGTTGCGGGCGCTGCCGACCGCGGAACCTGCCCCGTCGGTGATGAAGTCCAAGTATCCGGCGAGGATCGAGGCTGTCCCCCGGGTCAGGACGACTACGCCGTAGTCGCCCGGCGCGGTCGCCGTGATACGCAGCTTGAGCCCATCCGTGTTCGCGTTGCCGGAGTTTCCAACGAGAATCTGACCGCTACCCGTCGCCGGCTCGCCGTTGATTGTTCCGGCAACATCGGCGCCCGCAGCCCCAGTGCCAGTGCCCGCTTCTCCGCTCGGGTTGTCCTGGGTGACCTCGACCGTGCCGATGCCTGTGTTTTCCCCCGAACCACCTGAATTGGACACTGTCGAGCGGGCGGTTATGGTCATCGTAGAGCCGTACTGCCGCCGGGTAAGGGTGAGATAGTCGCCGGAGCCTTCGCCGTTTATATCCGTCCTGGACGCGGTCACGCCTGTGCTTGCGGAATACTTGTTTATTTCGTCCACCACGTCGCTTGGGGACATGCCCGCGGTCAGGGTTATCTCGACACCGTTTATCGTCAGTACCTCATCCTGAGCAAGCGGTTGAGTCTGTGCGACTCCGGCGGTAATCCTTGCCCTC
>JBMFPI010000426.1:0-2497 GCA_049969195.1 Armatimonadota bacterium | reverse complement strand
GCTTGCGGTGGTGGGACCGCCGCACGTGGCCTCAGTGGCCGTTCTTATTCTGGTGATTGCCTCGGCTATTGCGTTCGCGGCACTAGTTTTCGCACGCCGATGGGCAGTCCTGAGCGTTTTCGGGTTAACCGTCTTGGCAATCGTGATCGACGCCCTCAGCGGGTATAACCTATGCAAGTATGCGTTGCCGAGTTCCTATCAGCTTGCGGGCTTGCGTTACTACGGGATCGGAAATGAATACGCGGGCGCGCTTGTGTCCATGTCCGCGTTGGTTGCTCTGTTCTCGGCGGCAAAATCGCGGGTAGCCGCGACGACCGCGCTGGGGCTGATGACAACGGTTGTGTTGGGCTTTGGGCGTTTCGGCAGCAACTACGGCGCCGCGGCCGCGGCGGTTGTTACGTTCGGGCTGATCTTGACTGCGCTGCGCAAGGGTGGGTTCGGGGCAAGGCATGTCATCGGATTGGTGTCGCTCGGGGTGATTGTGAGTCTGACATTTGCCTGTGCGGACTGGCTTGCTTTCGGCACGTCGGGCAGTCACGGAGCGCAGGTGGTCGGGGGAGGTCTGGGCAATGTGCTTACGGTCGCCTGGCGCAAGGCACTGATGAACGTGCATCTGGCGGCATCGCGAACCGCTCGGCAGGCGGTCCTGGCGATCCTGCCGTTTGTTGCTCTCTGGTTGTGGAGAATCCACCCGAAGATATGCGAGATACTCGCGCAGGACCCGCGGCTCAAGGCAGGTCTGAAAGCATTGATGGTAGGTGCGGCAGCCGCTATGGTGATGAACGATTCCGGGGTCGTGATGGCCGGGATTATGGTTTCGATGACGGCTGTTGTGTTAGTATACACTCTGTTGGAGCAGTTGGCGATTGTCGAGGATTGCAGCGCTTGATGTGGGAGATGCTTTCGTCGGGATAGCGGCTAGCGACGAGCTTTGCACGATCGCAACCCCTGTGCGCACTATCCGACGCACGAGAAGCGTGCGAGCCGACGTAAACGCGATTGAGAGCGTAATCCGTGAAATCGGCGCGAGCAAGGTTGTGGTCGGACTGCCACTCGATGCCGAAGGCGAGGAGGGAATTCAGGCCGCCAAGGTGAAGGATTTCGCCAACCGACTCGCCGCACGACTGAGCGTTCCTGTGGAGTTCTGGGACGAACGATTCAGCACGGCGGACGCGGAGATGCGACTGCTGGAGAGCGACACCTCGCGCGCAAAGCTCAGGCAGCGCATCCACGCCGCCGCCGCCGCGGTCGTGCTGGAAAGCTACTTGAGCGAAGTTGAGGCCAAGCCGGAAAAGCGCAGACAATGCCCAACGGACGAGACGTCCGAGGGCGCATAAACCAGGGCAACAGCTCAGTTGTGCGGGAACCAAGTCATGCTGATCTTGTTTCAGCATCCGCGCGCCGGAGGGATGGATCCTGAAGCGAGTTCGGGATGCCGCGATCTCGGGCATTTGCGCCTGCAAGACTCAACTGACCGGAACCAGGCTGTTTCAACGGGCGCGCTTTCGGAGATTCTCCTGCTTGGCAGAGTAGCATCGAACCGCCGAAAACGCCGGGTTTGCGTTCTATCGCGATGACCCGGCATAAGCACATTGCGGATTCGGTTTGGAACCGGACGTTGAACCTGATGTGAAACGTATACTCGCCGTTACCAGAGCATATATCGTGCTGCTGCTGACGCTGTTTGCCGGATGCGTCTGGATGATGGTTCTCGGGTCGCGCCCGGTATCTGACGATCGCGCGCCGGTGCGCGTTTACATCACCAGGGGGGCTTCGGCCAGGGAGATCGCCGGTATCCTCTCCGATCGCGGCTTGATCCGGAGTCCGTTCGTGTTTCTGTTTACCTGCCGGATCAGCGGCAACACAGGCACACTGAAACCGGGGGTATACGAGCTAAACCGCGCAATGAGTGTGCCCGCGATTATCAGGGCTCTGGTTAGGGGAGAGTCGCTCCAGGCATGGATAACGATCCCGGAGGGCTACACAGCCCGGCAGATCGCTGACGTGCTAGAAGAGCGCGGGATCGCCGACTCGGAGGCATTTCTTCGGATGGCGCTCACCCAGGGCAATGAGTTTCCCCGGTATCCGTTCGTCTACGGCGACTGCCTCGAAGGTTACTTGTTCCCCGACAGCTACTTGATTGCCCGCGACGCCGGCCCGGCAGGCGTAATCGCAAAGATGCTGGACGCGTTTGAGCGCAAGGTGGTTGTTCGGCATCGGGAGGACATTCAGCAGGCTGCCGGGCGGCAATTCGGCCTGGGGCGAGACGCCTTTGCGGAGGGATTGCACAGATTGCTGACCGTGGCGTCTATGGTGGAGCGCGAAGCGCGGATTGCGAAAGACCGGCCGCTGGTCGCCGCGGTGATCTACAATCGTCTGAAACGGGGCATGAAACTGGAGGTGGACGCAACCGTCACTTACTCGCCCGGCGATAGCAGAGGCAACAAGGACCGGATCTATTACGATGATCTGAACAACGACTCGTCCTACAACACCT
>JBMFPI010000425.1:0-2499 GCA_049969195.1 Armatimonadota bacterium | reverse complement strand
GGCGAGCTTTATTTCATACGCAGGACCATTGGCGCCGGCCAGGCTCTAAACTTCACCATCAGCGGCAGCCAGTATCGGGCGATGATCGGAGCCGCGGGCAACCTGATCCAGATCGAGGGCAAGTCATCCGTAAGCGCCAGGGATAGGATCAGGATCGCCAATCTTTCCGGTGCTGCGCAAACAGTTGAGGTGGAAACTTTCGGCTCGGAAAGGAGCCTGTCAATCAAACAGCTCCGCGCAGATGTCAAGACCAACGACTGGCGCTCGATTGAAGTGAAGGACCTCCGAGCCGCTCGCAACGTTCCGGTGGCCATCCAGGCAGTCGGCGATTTGGAGTCGGTCGTCGTCTCGAGCGAAAACCAGCCGGCGAGCTTCGAACTGGACTTGCAACAGAGGATCAAAGGTCGGTTCAGCACCAGGAAGACCGAGCGGCTCACGACGACCCCCGGCAAGCTCCTCAGGGTCGCACCGCGAGATTGGGGCGCCCTGGATCGAACGGAGATAGGGAAGGAGACGCTGGACAGGTCGGCTCTGCAGATACGGGCGCTGAAGACCGCGACGCCGCTGATAACTCGTGGAGTTCCCGCGGTCACTCCTGAGCCTTCGACAGTCACGCCAGAGCCGCCCAAGATCAGCCCGGCGACGGCTGTCGCCGGTGAGTTCAGCCCTCTTACCGATCTGGAGTTCAAGGTCGAGAGCGCCGTAATTACCGACGCGGAGTTGCGCGGCCGGCGGCCTCCTGACGGTTACCAGTACGTTGTGTTAGCGCTGACGGCGCGCAACCCCCGGTCGGGTGAAGTTAGGTTCACCGACTCGGACTACGTCGCTCACCTATTCAACGCAGCGGGCGAAGAGATTCGGTGGAACGGAGTCTTCCTGGGCGAGCGAGGCGACACGGGGATGACCGTAATGGACGTCGGGCCCGGTGGCACGGTCGGACTGCGCGTCTACTTCACCGTCCCGACCGGCACGGCTCTCGGCAAGTTCACACTGGCGGCAAGGTCTACCGGCAGGTCGCTCACTGTTGATCTCAGCGGGCAGTAGTCGTAGTCGGCCTGGGCTGATCCTCGCACGCGCCGAGCAGCCCGCGTCGACGCGCATGAGGGTTCGGAGTCACCATTAGTCGTTCTCGACAAGTCGGATCCAGCCCCGAACAAGGCTATTGCGTTAGGTGCGTGTTGTCGCGAGAACTCCCGGGACATCCCGGGCAGCGCGTGTGTTTCTGACGACGCACGCGAGGGCCCCGTTGGGAATTCGCGTGCGAGGCGGGCAGCCGACAGCCCAGTAGCCCCGGCGATATGGCGCAGAGAGCTGGGGCCGGACGTCCCCGGCGGGGAACGGGCTCACCAAACGTGCTGCCTCGCGTCCCCAAGGTCCCCTCTGTTCTCCGGGGCGGTCGTGTGCGCCGGGGCGCGTCGCCTATGCAGGCCGTACTTTCGCTGTGAAACTACCTGCGGCGCATCCGAAACGCGCCGAATCCGAGTGCGTAGACCCCGATCAGCAAGGCGGCCATCGAGGACGGCTCGGGAATCGCGTGCCAGTCGGTCGGGTACTGTGTGACCGTCACGGGCGACCCGGCAACGTCGTAAACAAACTCCACGTGCAGGGTGGCGCCGGGCTCGACAGCCATCGGGTTTTGCGGATTGCCGCTAGTGATTACGTGCGCGAAGAACCCGCAAGCGTTCGGAAGCAGTTCGTAGGGCCACAGCGTACCCTCGCCGACCTTGTAGACGCGAATGTCCCGCAGGTTCGTGCCGTTTTGGATGCACACGTGCCAGTCTGTCCAGGTATCCTCGCTGCTGTTATAAACGTCCTGGCGGATTCGGGGATCCTGACCTGAGGGCGGAGCGCACCCCCGGAGCTCCCAGACGTCCAACCCGTTCGACCTGTACGGCCACTCCAGAGTCAGGACGTAAGTGCAGACTCCGTCCATCTGGCACCAATTCTTGGGATCCAGGTCGATCGGATAGATCGCGGAACCGGCAGGGGAGCACAGAGCTGCGGCCAGCACCAGTGCGACAGGCAGAAGATAACCCTTCCTCGACATCTCTTCTCCCTCCTGTGTTGTTCGCACGCGCCGCGCTTTAGCGCGGTCTCTCGGGCAGTCAGTGCATCTTTCAGCGACGGAGTATATCCCCTAAATCGGGTTTTGTCAAGGGGTTTGCAAGAAAATTCAGCCCGTCACTACAAGAGGCGTTTCCGGCATTCTCCCGCTTAATCGAGGAGCGTCGAATCGGCGAAAACCCCGGGTTTGCTTTCTACGCTGGGGGAATGGCAGCGTTCTGTGCTCGGGGAGTGGCTGTGCGTGATTGCATCGCAGCGACGCACTGCACTCGATTCGCCCAACCGGATCACTGCTCGCCCTTGACCACCGCTCCCCCGAAACCTATAATGGACGCGATGACACCGCCATCTGATCGGGTCGATGCAGTCCTTTTTGACCTCGACGGTACCCTTGTGGAGACAAACATCGACTTCCCCCTGATGAAGCGCGAGGTG
>JBMFPI010000424.1:0-2517 GCA_049969195.1 Armatimonadota bacterium | reverse complement strand
GCCGTCGTCGATGTAGAAGTAGTCGTAGGAGGAAACAGCCGTCACGCGCCCCCAGACCGTTACCAGCAGGCTCACGTTGTTCGTTCCCACGCCGCCGGTGATACCGGACTTCAGTCCATTCCTCGTTCCCCCGATGAATTTCTGGCTGATGGCAACCGGCTTCAGTGGAGCGCGAGTGCCGGTCCTGGTCAGCACCGCACCCTGGATCGAGCGTTCCCCTTCCACAGTCATAAGCGTGCCGGACACCTCGACGATGTCACCCTCAACGAACCCGGCAGGGTTTGTCGAGAACAGAAGCTGCACTGCGCAGGCTCGATCCATCTGCTCAACATACATCCTGCCGGGGATATCGGTCGAACCGCTGGTGACCACGGCGTCCCGCACGCGAACGGGCGTCCCACTGGCGATACCGTTGAGCTCTCCGATCGTGACGGTCTGAACCGGGGCCATTGTGAGCGCCCTGTAGGCATTAACTATGCCCCAACCCGTATACTGATCCCAACCAGCGGGGCTGACGTCACGGCAGGTGGTTTTGATCTGTTCGATCACCTGTGTGCTGCTCCAGTCGGGGTGATAGCTCCAGACAAGCGCCGCTATTCCCGACACGAAAGGTGCGGCGGCCGAGGTCCCGCTGGCAAAGGTGTACGACCCGTCTCCGTAGGTGCTGAGGATGTAGTTGCCGGGCGCGACAACGTCCAGGTAGCTGCCGTAGTTAGACCCGCCCTCGCCCCAGTCGGCCTCAGTACACCGCTGGCCGTACTCGTTTGACGCCCCGACAGCGATAACCTGATCGTAAGACGCCGGGAAAAAGGGCTGACTGCTGCCGTCATTGCCGCTTGCTCCGACCAGTATACAACCTCTCGCCGCCGCATAGTTGATCGCGTCGAGTTCCACCGGCACGTCGTCGTAGCCGCCGAAGCTCATATTGATGATCTGGGCGCCGTGGTCGGCGGCCCAGATGATGCCAGCGGCAGCATCGGCTTCCGTGCCGTATCCCTGCGAGTCAAGAGCCTTTATCGGCATTATTCTGGCCCCCAGCTAACCCCGGCCACACCGACGATGTTGTCCGTCATGGCCGCGGCTACCCCGGCCGTGAATGTCCCGTGGCCGTGGTCATCGTATGGGTTGTCGGGATCAGGCGCGCCGGTGATTACATTGCGTCCCGGAACGATCTTGGCGTAAAGGTCCTCGTGATCGGTCATGACCCCGGTGTCCACGTTGGCGATGATGATAGCCGAACTGCCGGTCGTGATGTCCCATGCGTGCTCGGCGTCAATAGTTACCTCCGGGTTTTCCGGGTCGTAAAGCCCCCACTGGAGGTAGTAGCCCATCATCTGATACCAGTCGTCGTTCGGAACTCGGCAGATCGAAACTATGTGGTTCGGCCCGACATACTCGATGCGAGAGTCCTTGCTCCATCTATTGATCGCATCCTCGACCGATACGCCGGGCGGCAGTTTGACAGTGTGAACCCTGATCTGATCAAGAGATGCAATAACCCGCGCACCGGCGATCGCAGGCCTGGACAGAACCTGCGCACGATACCCGGGCTTGTACTTGATGACGATCTCGTCGGATCTGTGCGCCGCGTTCGCTGCGGCTATAGCCACCAACACAAGCGCAAACGCGAGAGAGATCGAACGGAGCCTCGCTAAAAACCACAAATCACTAACACCTCCACCTATTCTCATTATAGCCCACATTTCACAGACCTGGTCTCGCGTGCGCACGGGAGCAGCACGCCCCGGACGATCAGGATCCTGAATCGACTTCAGGATGACAGGTTTCCAGGCGAAGACTGGGCTGACACGCGCCCGGAGTCTGCTATGAAATCCTGAGCTGGACATGCTATCATATTTGCGACAATTGGCTGGGAGGTCTGGTTATGGCTGTCAAGGCTGGCGATAAGGTTGTGATTGTGTCTCGCGAGGTGACTTCCGACGATGCCAAATCGGGGCTGTACTACGCGTATTTCGGAGGTCTGACCGGCACGGTAGATCGCGTTTACCCCGACGGATCCGTGTGCGTGGACGTAGACTTAGAATCTCTGAGCGAGGATGCCCGCCGCAGACACTTCGATATGCAAGAAGCCGAGCGGCAGCGCTGGCTCGACAGCCTCTCGGACGAGGCGCGAAACCGTCTTACCCCCGAGCAGAAGCAGCTTAAGATGAGCTACCGGATCCTGGTGTCGAAACAGGACCTGCAAGTAATGAGCGGGGGCAAGCCTGCATCCGAACAACAACCCGAAAAGCCGAAGTCAGCCGCAGCGTCGGCAAGCGGTGAAAAGCAGCGCCCTGAAAAAACGCCGTCCAGCCCTCCGGGCGATACGGGGACAAAGCAACGGCCCTCCGCCGCGGAACCGCAGCCGCGCCGTCTCAGTGAAGCAGACCTCGCAGCCGCTGAGGAGGCGTTTCTCCGATCCCGGCGGCCTGCTCCATAACAGCGTAAGCGTCAAACCGCCCCCACCTTGACAGAAGCTACGATGGCGCGACTTGGTCGAGCGGCAGTGTAGGATGG
>JBMFPI010000423.1:1625-2523 GCA_049969195.1 Armatimonadota bacterium | reverse complement strand
CCACGCACTCAGCAATGGAGACAGTATGAACCAGCAGCAAACACCTCGCAAGGTGCGGATGGTTTGACGGTTACGGGAGTGTAGTGCCGCGGGGAATTCCGGATGGGCCGGGGTATGTTGCCTGGGCCCAGGGTTTTGCCGGCATCCTCCCGGCGGCGGGCACCGGGAACCAGCTTGCCCTGCACCGGGCGGACAACATGCCCGCAAAACGTGCATCCGGGGCACCGTGCCTCGGACGGTCAAGAAAATCAACACCTGGCTGCTCGCCCCTGACGGTCGAGGCCATCGACTCGTAAGCGCGAGCTCACCGGTTTACCGCAGGCTGCCTACCCTCAGCACACGTATCAGGCTCGTGTTACCGGGCTCGCCGACCGGGACCCCGGCTATGACGAGGACGGTGTCGGTCTCCTTCACAAGCCTGGCGTCCAGACTGGCCCGGACCGCTTTGTGGATCAGGGAGTCGGTATCCGTTGCCGGCTCGACGTATACGGCTCTCACGCCCCAGGAGAGCGTCAGGCGGCGGGCGGTTTCTTCGTTCGAAGCGGCAGCGATGATGCGCGCCTGCGGCCTGTATTTGGCGACCAGACGAGCCGTGGTGCCACCGAAAGTGCAGGTAATGATCGCCGGAAGGTGCAGATCATCCGCAAGCTTGGCCGCCGCTTCTCCAATGGCCTCTGTTACATCGCGAGTCGGGTAGTCCATGCGTCGAGCGCAGCAGGCGCGGTAATCGGCCGACCGTTCGATGCGCCTTGCGACGGCGTCCATCGTCCTGACCGCCTCAATCGGGAACGCCCCGACTGCCGTCTCACCGGAGAGCATCGTGGCATCTGTGCCGTCCAGGATCGCGTTGGCGACGTCGGTCACCTCCGCGCGGGTCGGGCGCGGGTTTGAGATCATC
>JBMFPI010000423.1:0-1615 GCA_049969195.1 Armatimonadota bacterium | reverse complement strand
GTGATCACGGGCTTGCCCAGGCGGTTGCAGTGTTTGATGATCGTTTTCTGGATCACCGGCACCTCATGGATCGGCAGCTCGATACCGAGATCCCCGCGCGCGACCATAACGGCGTCGTATGCTTCAACAATGCCGACGATGTTCCTGACTGCTTCCGGACGCTCGATCTTGGCCACGACCGGAACCTGCCTCCCGACCTCGCGCATTACCTCCCGCAGGGGGACAATGTCGTCCGCCGAGCGCACGAACGAGGCAGCGACCCAATCGACCCCGTACTCAAGGCCGAAGCGCAGGTCGTCGATGTCCCTCTCGGTCACGCCCGGCAGGTCGCAGCTCGCCCCGGGCATGGTGAGCCCCTTGTGTGGACTGAGGTCTCCTCCGATTACGACCTTGGTGACGATGTCGCTTGCGGTCACGGAGGCAACCCGGAACTCCAGCCTGGCATCGTCTACGTATATCATCTGTCCGCGCTTGGCCTGTCTGATGAGGCCGGGATACGGCAGTGTGACCGCGCGCGAATCGCCCGGCACGTCCCGGGTGGTGAACACGAACTCACGGCCCGTCTCGAGTCGAACGGGCGGGTTCGCAATCGCTCCTATCCTGATCTTGGGGCCGGGCAGGTCCTGCAAGATACCTACGGTCCGCCCGAGGCTGCCGGCGATTCGCCTTATATGCTCGATCCTGGCGAGGTGTTCCTCGCGCGTTCCGTGCGAGAAATTGAGTCGGGCAACATCCATCCCGGCACGGATAAGTTTCTCGATCATCTCGGGCGACGCGGTGGCCGGTCCGATGGTGCAGACGATCTTGGTTCTGCGCATCTCAGGCCTCCTTCAGAACCGTCTCGTCGAAAGACTCGGCGACGGTTCGCCCCGGCGAGACGATCAAGAAGTCTGCCGGGTCCCACTCCGCGGAGGCGAGTCGCTGCAGCAGCGAAGTATCCCCTCGAATCTCGGCATACTCCCATCCGTGCTCGGTGGCGATATTCTGAGTGAACCTGCGGTAGCTGTCGATGTCGCCGAGCCCGGTATCGATGAGGGCGGCGCGTGTGTAATTGGCTACCCACAGCGATTCCTGTTCCATCAGAAACCTGGCGTTATCCTCGCCGTACTTCTCGACGTATTCCCGATATCGCTCTTCGTTTCGCCGGGCATATGCGTCGTCGACGAAGCCCTGTTTGACATCGCCGGCCTTGCGCTCTATCCAACCGGGGCTGTAATAGTAAGTGCCGGGGTGTCGGGAGAACTCCTCGCTGTAACGGGATCGAGAGCCGAGGAGCAGGGTAATGCAATCATGGGCCCGCGGGATCACAATCGGGATCGACCGGGCCCTCAGCCCGGAGGTTCCTCGGCTGCACAGTCCGTAACCGAGGGCGATGAAGTCGAACCGGAGCTCGGCATTTTCGGGGTTCGCGACGTCCTGAGAGCCAGAAACGGCGCCAACGGTCGAGTCGATCTCGTCCTGCAGGGCTGAGCGCAACTCCTCCGGGGTGTCGTGTAGCCCGAAAGGCATTAGCTTGAGGTCCACCACGTGGGGGCTTGCTGCTGCCGCCGCCATCAGCTCCCGCGCGAAGACTTCACAGGCGATCAGTTTGATTCTCACAGCTCACATTGTAGCC
>JBMFPI010000422.1:0-2531 GCA_049969195.1 Armatimonadota bacterium | reverse complement strand
CCATCCTACACTGCCGCTCGACCAAGTCGCGCCATCGTAGCTTCTGTCAAGGTGGGGGCGGTTTGACGCTTACGATTTCTGTAAGCTCGGGAACAGCAGGCGCAGGCTGCGTTTGGGGCCAATGGACTTCGAGTCCAAAAAGCATAGCCCACCCTCACCCCGACCCTCTCCCGCCAAGGGAGAGGGAGTTCCATGCTGCGGGAATTGTGTCATGCTGAACTTGTTTCAGCATCCAGGCACTACACAGATCGATCCTGAATCAAGTTCAGGATGACGGGGCCCGGGCGTTTGCGCTCGCAAGACTGAACTGATACTACCCGTAAGCCGTGTTGACTGGCGACGGCACGGCGGATTACACTGGATAACGTAGGGCCATTCGATATGGGCGTTTGGGGCAATTCTCCCGCCCACTTGAGGAGCGTCGAACCGCCGAAAAGCCCGGGTCTGCGTTTTATCGCAATAACGGCTGTAAGGACACGCAAGCTGAAGATGGGGGCGGATCGGGCCTGGTGGCTCGCCTGGTCTTCAAAACCTGTGTGAGGTCTGAATAAGGTCTCGGGTGGGTTCGATTCCCACACGCTCCCACCACAACCGGCGCGAAGACGCGTCTCAGGGTTTTCGACCCGTAAGCTGCTGCGATGCCGAAGACTCGCTGAGAGCGGAGGTATGTATTGGACAAGCTCGGAATAGCCGTCGTCGGATGCGGCATGATGGCTCAAAGCCTGCACCTGCCGAACATCAGCCGACATCCCGATCTCGATCTCGTATGGTGCTGCGACATCGACGAGAACACGCTGGGCGAAGCGCGACGGAAGTTTCATCCTGCACGGTCTACCACCGACGCCCGGGACGTGGCAGCAGACCCGGACTGTCAGGCGGTCCTCATCTCAACCACTCACACCGCGCGCCTGCCGCTAATAGAGCTTTTTGCCAGGGCAGGTAAGCACATCTACGTCGAGAAGCCCCTTGCCGACACGTCCGAGGAAATGAAGAACATCCTTCGGGTTGTCCAAGAGACTGGAGTCAAGACGCAAGTAGGCCACAACCGCCGCGCAGCCCCCGCCGTCCGACACGCGCTTCGCGTCCTGGAAAAGCACCGTGCCAACCCGATTTCGCCGCCGTGGCGCTGGAACCGTGAAGGAAAAGACCGCCCAACACTTCCCGGCGAGCGATCGACGATGGTGCTGCTTCGCGTCAATGACGATTACTGGTCCTGGAAAAAATGGGCGTTTGCCCACGGGGCGTTGATCAACGAGATGACCCACTTCGCCGACCTGGCCTGTTGCTTCATTCCAGAGCCGCCGGTTCGGGTCACGACGACCGGCAGCCGAATGGCTAACCACGTGGTTACGATGGAATTCGCCGACGGCTCGCTGGCCACGATTTTTGCAACCGCGTTCGGCAGTTTCGGATACCCAAAGGAACTGATCGAGATCTACCACAACGGCGCTGCCGTCGTGATCGACCACCTAATGGAGGTACGCGTCGCAGGAGTGGTGGGCGAACCTTTCCGCACCGTATTTCCATTCGCGACCTGTACCGATGGTTCAGGGAAACAACTGAAAGGTCCTCTCCATTCTGGGCGCGGAAGTTCCCTAACAGCAGGAATAGAGGCCTACTACCGCCGTGTTGAAGCTGCTCAACGAATGGCCATTGCCTGCGGCGACAACTCGATATTGCCTGAGCAGCCGGACAAGGGTCACTACGCGCTTCTGGATGACTGGGTCCAGTGCATCAAGAACGGCGGCGAACCGATCTGCAATGTTGCGGTCGCCGCCGTCCCCACCGCCATCATCCTGCGTGCCCTCGAATCGGAGAAATGCGGCGGCACGCCCGTGACGATTTCGCCCGAGGATTACTGACCCAGGGTGGTACGAGAGGTGCGTTCTGGGCGATTCTGCCGGCTAGCCTGGTAGCTTCGAATCGCCGACAACGATAGGCTTGCATTCCGTCGCAACAACCTAATCCGGCTCCAGCCTGAGCGTGACGATCTCTTTTCCTCGCAAAGCCAGGTTGAGCGAGTTCGGCTCGGCCAGGGAAATCGGACACACGGGCGATTCCGTCAGGTCGCATTTCCATCCCGCGTGAACGGGGCTCGCAAGCGCCACCGACACGACTCGACCTTGGTCCGACGGGTTGAAGAGCCGGACAACTATCGCGCCGCCATCCTCACTCATCTTGATGGTCGAAACAACCGCATCACCCTCGACCCGCATCAGCGCCCCTGTTGGAGGCAGATCGCCGGGATGAGCCGGGGTCGTGAGGGCAAAAACCGGCATCTTGTATGTAGTCTTCAACCTCTCTAAAGAGCTCAATAGCCGGCGTGTTCGGACCAAACGGCCGAATTGCATATTCGCAGACAACTTCACCGAGCATCTGGCTGTCTACGGTTCTGGTCCCGCCGATGCGCTGCTCGAACCCGCGGAACAGCGTAAGCGCGAGCGTGCGCCGCGCGTCATCCCTCACACAGGCTTCGCACAGGCCTCTGGTCAGAACCGCGAGACCTCCGCGTTCGTCGGATACTGCCGCGA
>JBMFPI010000421.1:0-2533 GCA_049969195.1 Armatimonadota bacterium | reverse complement strand
GGTGGGGGCGGTTTGACGCTTACGTTGATCGGCAGGCGGCGGCCGGCCGAGATCTGATTACAACGTGTTCCGATAGGACACAAACCCGGCCTTTTCGGCAATTCAGCGCTCCTCTGCTAAGCGAGAGAATCGGCGAAAACGCGCCTATGGCAACACCCTCCCGATTAGGCGCTCAGCGTTGCTGCTCCAAAGCCCGCCGATACTCGTCCTCATACAGCCCTATCCGATCGACGGGAATCTGCTTGAATCCGAGCTTCAGAGCAGGGGATTCGGGCTTGAGACGGAAGTCGAGCTTCGCTTTGTCGACGAACATTGGGTCGCCCTCGGTGAAGTTGTCGGTGACATGCATCCACTCGGGCCGCACGCCGCGCGCCTCCAGCCAGGTACCCACGCCGAACGCGACGTTGCGCGTGATCCGATTGCCTTTGGGGGCGCGGGGCTCGTCGTCGAGAAGGGTCGCAAGTTCGGGGTAGCGATCCGTATAAGGTGGACGGGTGGCATTTACCGCCTTGAGCCGGTCGAACAGTATCGGATAAGTGCCGTCCCAGAATTCTTTCGTCCAATCCGCAAGCCCGCGCGCGTCGACGTGGATTGCAATCTTGCAGTCGACGAACACATTGTTCTGCACCGTGTTGTCGCGTCCGCCGCCTATCAGGACGGCGCGGTTCGCGCGGTAGAAGACGTTGCCGTAGACGCGCGTGCCGCAGGTGAAGTCATCCAGATAAACGGCCATGGTGTCTACGAACTGGCGAGCGCCGTATTTTGCGTCCAACGCGCCCACATCGTGAAAGAAGTTGAATCGTACGACGTTGCCGCGCTGGCTCCAATCGCGACCCATATAGAACGCACCGGCGTCGCCCGTCTCATTGCAGACGTGGTGGATTTCATTGAACTCGATAATATGATCGTTCCCGTGCAGAATGATCGCACTGTGCGGAGCCGAGTACAGCAGATTGTGGGCAATCCGATTGCCGACACCGCTCACCACAATGCCCGGATTGTAGGTCCGGTCCCAGCGACCGAATTGGTGGATGCGACAGTTCTCGACGAAGTTGCCTGCAGGTGTGAGAGTGTGCCGGTCCCCTCCCTTGAGCGACACGCCGCAGTCACCGGTCTCGTATATGTCGCACGATAGCAGACCGCTGCGCCCGCCGCCTGCTATGTTGACTCCGCAGGTCCCGACGTTTCTTATCACGCATCCGGCGAGCACGACGTCCTCGCATTCCGTGATCTCGACCGCACATCCCCGGCACACTTCGATGGTGAGCCCCTCAAGCCTGATGTGCTTAGCACCCTTGATTCTGATCATCGGGTTTTCGATTATCGAGACAACCGTGCGATGTGAACGCCGGGCGTCCCTGATCGGCTCGGGCGGCCAGAAGTAAAGGATTCCGGTCTTGCGATCAACGTAGTACTCCCCAGGCGCGTCGAGTTCCTCCAGCAGGTTGAGCGCTCGCCATCGTCCTTGAGACCGGTATCCGTAACAACCGTGCGGCGGCTCGGTATAGATTTCCCGGGTGTCGGTATCTATCGACCTGACTTTTTCGTATGAATCCGCCCAGGCCCAGGTCCAGTAACCGTGGACCCAGATGTCGTCGGCCTGCGTCCAGCGGGACGGTCGGTCGCCGGAATATGTGAACTTGCCTCCGTTCGGACCAGCCGGAACATCGGCGATCTCAGCCCACCCGGCGTTCGGCCAGGCAGCAAGTGTCATCGGCTTGTCGTCAAAGAACAGTTCCAGGTGGGCCGGTGTGTGCGGACGCCCATATCCGCGATTGGTAAGCCGACCGAAGTCCGTAATCCCCTGGACCTTCAGGTCGCACTGAAGCACCTTACCGCGGCAGGCCGGATCCATTCTGGTCAGGATTCCGAGATCGGTTACCGGCCTGAACCCCGTAATCTGCTTTCCTCCGACCAGCCGTACGAGCTCACCGGGCCAAGCTCGATAGCGCACAGGCGCGTCCTGAGTGCCGCTATCCTCGGCGAGAAGCTCGACAGTCGAGAGCACGGGATAGACTTCTCCGCGCAGCCATACGGTCACGCCTCCCGCAGGCACGCCGGAGGTCATCTTGGTCTGCCGGACGGCCTCGAGTGCGCGCGTCAGTGTGCGGAACGGCCTGGACGACGTGCCGGGGTTGTCGTCGTCCCCGCCAGGGGCAACGTAGAGACTCACACCACCGAACGCCGGTGATAGCGTTGCGGCAAAGATGACGAGAAGAATTGCGATATTGATTCCCATCGGGCGTCTCCTCCCGGGCAGGGGGCCAACAGCACTTGTCGCCCCGACTTTGCAGACTTGTAGATAGCCGCGATTATCTCGATCGCCTTCCTCGCCTCGCGGCCGTCGACAACTGGCGGGCGATTCTCGTTAATGGCTTGCACAAGGTCGTTGATCTGTGCCTGGTGCCCGAGTGAGCTTATCGCGGTCGGGTCCGAAGCGCCGCTACCGAAATCCGTCTGCAGATCGTCGGGACGCGGTACTCCCTCAACGTTCCAAAAGGCCATTTTGCCGTCTTCGAGTATCACCGTGCCC
>JBMFPI010000420.1:0-2536 GCA_049969195.1 Armatimonadota bacterium | reverse complement strand
CTCCATGAACGAAACCCCCTTGCCCTTGGTTGTGTCAGCGACGATCACGCATGGTGTCCCGCTGGTTGTCCTGGCCTGTTCAAAGGCCGCAATCAGTTGCATGAAGTCGTGCCCGTCGCAGTTGATCACCCTCCACCGGAAGCTGCGCCACTTGTCGGCGAGCGGCTCGATGTTCATCACCTCACAAACCCGGCCGTCGAGCTGCAGACCGTTTGAGTCTACGATGGCGGTCAGATTATCCAGCCTGTAGTGGGCGGCGGCCATCGCGGCCTCCCACACGATTCCCTCCTGGAGTTCTCCGTCGCCTAGCAGGACGTAGATGCGGCTCGGAAGTCTGTCCATTTTGGCCGCGAGAGCCATTCCAACGCCACACGCAAGGCCGTTTCCAAGCGATCCCGAGGTCATATCCACGCCCGGGGTCTTGTTCATGTCGGGATGCCCTTGCAGCCGGCTGTCGACCCGTCGCAGGGTATACAGCTCCTCAATGGGGAAGAAGCCCCTCCGCGCGAGCGCGGCGTAATGCGCTGGGCACGCGTGGCCTTTCGATAGGATGAACCTGTCTCGGTCGCGCCAGTCGGGCCGATCAGGGTCGATGCGCATGATCCTGAAGTACAGGGCCGTCACGATCTCCACGCAGCTCAGCGCCGCGCCGGGATGCCCCGATCCGGCCTGGTGGATCATTCTCAATGTGTCACAGCGTATTTGCCGCGCTGTCTGCTGAAGGTCGGTCATTTCACGCCGTCAGGAAACTTCTCGAGAAGTGCTAGATCGTGGCTCGGAAGCACTATGTCGGCTGCCGCTCGAATTCGGGCCAGGCTCGCGAAACACTCGACCAGATTGCAGTTGAAGCCGCCGGGTATATCTTCTTCCAGGTTCCGATACGTAAAGCACACATCCCCCGTGATCACAGCCCGCCCCTGCGCTGTGTCGACTACGACCGACTGCCCGCCGAACGTGTGTCCCGGCGTCGCAAGGATTCGGACTCCGGGCGCAACCTCGTCTCCGTCGAGAGTCTCCAGAATGCGACCCTCGTCCAGAAGCCGATCGATGACGTCGCGGTAGACAAACTGGGCGAACCACGGGTGCGGCGGGCTAAGCACCATCTCTAATTCGCGAGGGTTCACGCAAACCTTCGCCCCGCGCAGTTTGTCCACTACGGGCGAAACGTGGTCCCAGTGAAGGTGAGAGGCGATTACGATTCGTATCGAATCCGGCTCTACTCCGCGCTGGGCGAGCTGGACAAGCGGGTCTTCATCGGGTCGCTGTAGCATTGAGGGGTTGAACCTGTCGCCGTCGGATTTCGTTACGCCGGTGTCAACGAGTATGTTTTGACCCTCGCCCGTGATCAGAAAGAAGAAATTGCCGAGCCGGATGGTCTTCGAGCAGTCGCCCAAGTAGAAGATGCGCGGCTCCGGCTCCACTACTTCCCCTACCTTGAGAGGATGGATTTCATACACAGCGCTCACGGCCTCTATTCCTCCTCAACCAGCCGTACTCGCCCCATAAGCCCCGACGGCTGGGGCCTGAGCTCAAACAGGTTGGCCATCGAGTTCGTTACTTTGAGCGTCAGGCGGTTCTCGCCGGGCATCACAAGGTCCGTTACCTCGGCCTCCCACGGCTGCCAGAGCCGAACGTCCGCCGTCTTGCCGTTCATAGCTATCTCGACGGCGTCCCTCACGTCATCGACCGTGACTATCAGCCTCGCGCCCGCCCGAAAGTCGGGCAGCACGAAGCTCTGGCTGTACGCGGCGGTCCCAGAGTAGTATGCGTAGCCGAAATCGGTCCACGAGCCCGCCCGCGCCCAACGTACGGCGGGCAGGATGGCCGTCGTTTTCGCGTCGACGGCGAAGTCTCCCAGCAGAATCGGCGGCGAGTTCAGCAAGTGAGGCTGCCCGGACCAAGCCGAATGCCTGATCGTGATCGTAAGCTTGTTCTCGCCCGGGCGCAAAGCGTGTGATATGTCCAGCGTCTTGAACCCCCTGTCAAGATACCAGCCGAACTCCGGATTGTGCCAGGCATCACCGTTGACCTGAATTGTGAGGTCCATCCCGCCCATCAGCGAAGATCGGTATTCAACGTCGTCGAGCATGAGCAAGAGCTTACCCGGCACGCGGTCGCATTGGAATGGTGCGGTCCAGGTATAGTCTGTTCCGCCGCCGTGCGTGCGGATGTACATGTGCAGATCGGCGAGCGGCAGAGCGTTCGGGTTCTCGACTTCGAAGTGCCACTCATCCGGCAGGGCGAGCAGCTCCCGGCGCGAGCGTGCACGGTTGATTACGTGGCGGGAGGATGTTTGCGCGGGTGTGTCTTCGGCATGCTGCGGATGGATCAGGAAGATCGCTGAGCCATAGGGCGCGAATGTGTGCCGAATGCTCAGTCGGCCGTCCTGCACCACAGCCTCTCTCACCCGGTCCACTTTGCCCGTCTCGGCATCCCAGACGAGCGTCGTCTCGCGTTGGTTGGCGATGCCGATTGCGGCGATCTGCGCTGGCTGGACGCCGGCCCTTGCAATGCATTCCTTCGCCGCTCGTACCTG
>JBMFPI010000419.1:0-2539 GCA_049969195.1 Armatimonadota bacterium | reverse complement strand
CTTTGGATTCTCGCCGCCGCGCTTGATCGGCATATTGACCAGGAGGGCAAAGCGGCATAGAATAGACGAGCCACCAGTCAACTTTCCACTATGGCTGGGACAGGCTCAAATCGAGTTTGGGAATGCTCGCACATACTACCAGGACTATGTAAAGTTCTTGTTAGGGAATCGCTACGCGGGTGTAGGACTAGGGGTGCTAGTGGTACCCTCTGCGAGGTGGGAAGACAACGTGCGGCCGCGAAAGGTCGGACCTGCTACAGCGGGATGATCGACTTCGACAAGGTCGAGCGGGAATTCCGCTATCTGCAGTTTATGCTTCATATGCCGATCGCAATTGGCGCAGTCGATAGCTGTGCTCTATGATTCTCTGCCTGATCACACCGCCTCAGTAACATCGTCCCGAGACATCTTCGTCGGCGGCGTCATGGCTACGTTATTGGGCGATGAGATAGAGAAGCAAACGGGAACCACAGTAATACGGGGACTTCTAGACAGACCTGGAGCGCTGGACGTCGGTGATAACCATATCATCGACCGGCTTCTGCCCGATTACAGCATATTGGACGAGGTCGACTACGATTATGCCTTGCGCGATGCCTACATAGCTTACGCCACTCGCGGGTGCCCAAACACGTGTCCATTTTGCGCGGTAGGCCGTCTGGAGCCTAAATTTGAACATTATCTTCCGCTTCGCCATCAGGTAACAGCGATAGAAGAAACATTCGGGCCAAGGCAGGACCTCGTGTTACTCGACAATAACGTTTTGGCCTCGAACCAGTTCGACAGGATTGTCGGCGACATCATTGAACTAGGATTCTACAGAGGCGCCCGGATTCACGGCCGGCAGCGGAGGGTTGACTTCAATCAGGGCATTGACCTCAGGCTGTTGACTCCACAAAAGATGACGGCCTTGGCCGCGACCGCTATCAAGCCGTTAAGGCTGGCATTCGATGACATAAAGCTCAAGGACCTTTACGTTTCCCGCGTCGAGATGGCTGGTGCCGCGGGTATACAAACGCTCTCGAACTACGTGCTGTACAACTATCAGGATACACCCCGAGACTTCTACGAGCGACTTAGATTGAACGTCTTGCTCAATCAGCGGCTTGGCATGCAGATCTACTCTTTCCCAATGAAGTTTATTCCGCTGGACGCCAAGGACAGATCGTACGTCGGGCCGCATTGGAACCGGCAAATGCTCCGTGGCGTGCAGTGCATTTTGCTGGCAACAAAGGGAATGGTCGGGCCGAAACTCGACTTCTTCGAAGCGGCGTTCGGCTCCGATTACGATGAGTTTGTCGAGATAACTATGATGCCCGACGACTATATAATCTACCGGGAAAAGTATAAGAATAACGGCGCGGCCGAGTGGCGCCGGCGATTCAGAGCCCTTTCCGGGACCGAGAGGACCGAGTTCGTAAGTATCCTCAATAGTCAGGACGCCAAGATATCGGCCGACTCCCGCGAGATCAGCTCCGCGCTAAGGGAACTGCTTGCACACTATGGCACCGGGAGGCGCCCGACCGCAATAGAGACCCAGCTTCAGCTGACGCTGGCACCGACGGCTTAAGTAGCGCTATGCAGGCCAGCAACCTACGAGCAGTTTTCCTTGATCGCCGGAACGGCTCAGGTCTCTCGGCCATCTTGCCGATACGACCGAACGCTTCGACGTTATCGACTCGTTCCTGACGCGGAGCAAGTGCTTCAGGTTCGGTCTGCAAACCGTATCAGTTCAGTATTGCAGGCGAAAGCGCCCAGCATCCCGTCATCCTGAACTTGATCCAGGATCGACCCCTTCGGCGCCTGGACGCTTGAACAGGTTCAGCGTGACGTGATTCGTGCGGAACTGAGCTGTCTCCGTCCGAGATTGTTGCGATAGAACGCAAACCCAGCGTTTTCGGCGATTCGACGCTGCTCAACTAGGCAGAAGAGTCGCAGAAAACGCGTCTACGAAAGAGCCTGGACTCTACTTCTTGTGCTTCCGAAACGGCTGGGCACAGGGTGCCCTCGGTGGCGGGAGGGTTTGAGTTCCCGAATCTTAGCGATCCCTCACCCCGCCCCTCTCCCGCAAGGAAAGAGGGAGTTTCTTGTGCCGCGCAAAGGACTGCTTGGACTCGGCCCCGTTGTCCCGCACGGTATAGTGCCCGGGTCATACAAGCCCAACCCCGGGTGCATTCTTGTGCGGCGGCAACGGCCGCTCTTGCATATGCCCGCGCCATCCCCCACGCCAAAGTTCCCGCAGCGTTCTACGCACGGATAACCGCCCGGGCCGGACCCTGTTACCCCACCCAGGGTCCGGCGGCGTGTTCCCGGTACACGACATCACGGGGCCGCACGCGCTGCAGTGAGTGGGCAATATGCCCGCTGCAGTTGCGTCCGGGGCATAATGCCCGTGGCGATCAGGTTCTCACCCGAGCGGGCCAATCGCCGAAAACGCGCTTATCGCAACTGCCTCGATACGCAGGTAGCGTCAAGTCTTGTGTGTAAATTGCTTTGGCCGGTAGGCGGCATCCCAGTTTCGGTTTTGGTATGTAAGGAT
>JBMFPI010000418.1:0-2560 GCA_049969195.1 Armatimonadota bacterium | reverse complement strand
GACGATGTACAGAGCCATCGCGCCGCCCGGATAGCCGTTGCCGAGCCAGCACTGCATCGCCGCGCGAGACCAGTTGTCCTTGCGGGCCAGCCATCCCGGCCGACACTTCCCGTCCGGTCGCACGACTCTCAATGCAAGCACGTAAACAGCGGGCTCGGCTGGCAGTTCCAGATACAATCGGATTGTGTAACCGTAATCGATAGCCTGGTCGGTTTGTTGCGGAAAGCGCAGCTTCAGGTAGTCGGGGTTACCGGCAAGGGTCGAACACTCGCACGGGTAGGCGATAAGATGTCCCAGACGATAGTTGGCCGGGCCGTAGACGGGTAGGTTGTTGGGAGTGAAGGTCAGGCCGGCGTGCCAGTTAACCGCGGCATAGGCCGACTCGTTCGGGTCGGTTACCGGCACACGGGTGAGATCACCCTTCACGCGAAGCGGTGTGCCCGCAGCCAGGTTGACTTCCTCCTCGGTATGTCCGAGCTTCAGAGCTTCCTGCACAAGCGCGGCTTTTGCGCCGGGATCCCGCAGCAAAGCATTCACAACGGTTTCGCGACTGACAACCGCGTTCAATTTCTGCAGATTTGGGGCGCTCGGTTTCTCCACCGCTATTCTCACAACCTCTTCCTTGGCCGTTGCTGCGGGCGCGTCCCAGCACATATTGCTGCCCAGCAGAAGACCCGCGATCACCAGCAGCGAGTAACGTCTGAATTGTGACAACCTTTTGTACCTCCTGTCTTCCGGGTAACACTGTGTCCCCACCGCCGGCGGGAACCCGAGTCAGCACGTTGATCCCCTGCGCATCAGGAAGCTGAACCGCATTTCCATGAGTACGGAGAAGAAAAACGCCGTGCTAAAAGAATATCGCAGATCGAACGGGGCCGCAAGATGAGGGGCCTTGAATTATCTCAGTGCAGTGTTGCAGGCACAATGGCCCGAGGCCTCGTCATTCTGAACTCGATTCAGGATCCATCTTTTCGGCTACCGGATGCTGAAACAGGTTCGGCATGACCTGATGCCCACGGCCGTGAGGTTCTATGCTGCGGGATGGATTCTGCTCACGCTCTCCCTGCGGCCCACCAACCCAAGTTCCCGCTCCGTACAACCCTAACCCCTGCCCTCTCCCACAAAGGCAGAGGGAGCTTTACTTTCCACCTGGCACATTCCGCAGATCATCAGGAGCGATGCTGAGAGAACTTTCCAGTAAAGGGAGAGGTAGATCCAACCCGGTCATTCCCGCGGCGTATAAAACTTCCCAAGTGTCCCTGCAACTCAAAACAACAGGTATTAATACTGATGCACAGGCTGCAATATGTCCTTGAGAGGTCGCATATCCCGCGCTATATTGACTGCGTGCCAGCAAAGCCACGAGCCCGGAGGGCGGCATTCACGAAGAATCTATTAAGTCTCGTGACACCACGCAACTAATGTCGTGAAACGGGAAAATGAGTAAACAGGATGAAGGTCTGGGTCAGTGTGTTTTGTACGGGACTGCTGCTGGCAGCGTAACCGTCAAACCATCAGCGGTGTGCTGGCCGGCGGCCACAACTTGCAGTTGGGAACTGGCCCCGAGCTGTGCGGACCTGTCCCGACAGGTGTCAAACAACGACATCATTGAGGGCAAGGACACCACAAGCAGTGGGGCCGTCATCGAGGCCGGCGGGTTCGATTGGGCTTTCCCCGATCAGGCTGATGCGAAGTACCTGACCGACTGCGTGTTGGGAGCGAAGGTCCATTCCGTACTGCAAGACTACGGCCTGGCTTCTCTGCGGATCAGGTACGAGTTCGACCCTCGGCCCGTCAAGGAGATACTGAGCATCGGGGGCAACTCGGACCTCGGACAAGAACGGCGCGTGTTCCAGGATGTGGACGTCGAGGTCAAGTACCAGAACGACCGGTTTGAAATCGTCCACGAAGCAACAACCGGCCCCCTATTACGTAAGCAACGGTGGTCGTTGGGAAGCCTCGCTGATCAGGACTTACGACGACACCGGCGGCTTGCTGCCGGGCGGTCTCCCGATAAGCGGCGTGAGGCTCACCCACTGGAGCCCGGATAACACTCAGGACTGGTTCCTGCCTCGCGACCACCCGAGCGCAGTCTGCGCAAGCATTATCAAGGAAATCGACGTCGTTATTCCGGAGCCGACAAGCATGCTCGCGCTGCTGGCCGGGATCGGCGGGATTCTCCTCCGACGAAAATCGAGGTAGCCTCATTTGTGGAAAGCCACTCGGGACCCAATGGAGTGGCTTTCCTTCTTGGGCGACGCGCCGCGTATCGACAGAAACCGAGCTATTTGCTTTGTTGGAGCGAGGCGGACAGTGTGTGGCAAGCTCAGAGGTTTGATCACCTGCGAATACACCAGTGAAACTCATTCCAAGACTGCCCGTGCGGTTCTCGCATACGCAGAGCTACTGAGTAGCCGGATCGTTCCGATGACGAACGGTCCGGACAGAGCAATCACAGGAGGTACAGGACTATCAAGCGATTGCGTAAGCGTCAAACCGCCCCCACCTTGACAGAAGCTACGATGGCGCGACTTGGTCAAGCGGCAGTGTAGGATGGGAT